>NZ_JBFUES010000350.1:0-6936 GCF_056403875.1 Bradyrhizobium sp. P2_E8 | reverse complement strand
AGACAGCGCCGCGTGGCCCTTGACGTCATAGGCGGTGCAGAAGGTCGCGCAGAGATTGGCGGGCGTATAGTAGAAGCCGTAGATGTTCGGCCCCATCAGGCGGATGTCGTACTTCTTGCCGACCTCGACGATCTCGGCCTGCAGCTCCGGCGCGCCGGCCTYCGCAAAGCCCGACGGGATCAGCACCGCACCCGGGATTTTCTTCTCGCCGCATTCGGTCAGCGCAGCCGCCACGAACTTCGCGGGAATCGCGAACACCGCGGTGTCGATCACGCCCGGCACGTCCTTGACGCTCTTGTAGGCCTTGTAGCCGAGGATCTCGGTGGCCTTGGGATGGATCGGATAGATGTCGCCCTTGTAGCCGCCGTTGATGAGGTTCTTCATCACGGAGTTGCCGATCTTGCCGTCCTCGGCAGAGGCGCCGACCACGGCGACCGCCTTCGGCTGCATGATGCGGCTCATGGCAGCTACGATCTCTTCGGTCGGGCGCGGCTTCGGCTTGGGCACATAGGCGAAGTCGACGACGATGCGGACGTCGGCCGCAATCGCACTCTTCGCCGTCGCGAACACCGGATTGAGGTCGAGCTCGACGATCTCAGGGAAATCGGTGACGAGCTGCGAGACCTTGACGATGACGTCGGCCAGCGCCGTACGGTTCACCGCCTCGCCGCCGCGCACGCCCTTCAGGATCTCATGGGCCTGGATGCCGTCGAGCATCGACAGCGCGTCTTCCTTGGTCGCGGGCGCGAGGCGGAAGGTGATGTCCTTCAGCACTTCGACCAGCACGCCGCCGAGGCCGAAGGCGACCAGCTTTCCGAAAGATCCGTCGGTGATCGAACCGACGATGACCTCGGTGCCGCCGGCCAGCATCTGCTGCACCTGGACGCCCTCGATCTTGGCGTCGGACTTATATTTCTTGGCGTTGGAGAGAATGGTCTCGTAGGCCTTCTCGGCATCCTCGGCCGTCTTGAGGCCGACGATGACGCCGCCGGCTTCGGTCTTGTGGAGAATGTCGGGCGAGACGATCTTCATCACGACCGGGAAGCCCATCGAGGCGGCCATCTTGCCGGCCTCACCCGCCGACCTTGCCACGCCCTCCTTCGGCACCGGAATGCCGTAGGCGTCGCAGACCAGCTTGCCTTCCGGCGCCGTCAGGCTGGTGCGATTGTCCGCCTTGACCTGGTCGAGCACCTTGCGGACGGCATCTTTGGAATTGGACATGTGGCTTCTCCCTTGACCTAGTTCGTTCTTTGCAAAGCGCGCGCGTATTGCGGCTGCCCGTGATGCTTGCCATTCGCCGCGCTCTGTTCCATGCGGCGGGACGGAGTGGCATAAAGCCCGAGATTACTCCGCCGGCTTGGATCAAAAATGGCTGGCGATGGCATTTGGTATGCCAGGAGCCAATTTGTCAAGCTGCGGCACTGCCTGGAATGCCGCAAAAAATAGGCAGCTTGACATTCTGGCATGTGGTATGCCAAAAACTTTCCCGTTAATAATCCTGTAAAAGACGACTCCCACTGGAGGAGATTCGTCGTGTCACTGCGGAAACCAACCAAGGCGTTGCCGAACATGGCCGAGGCAGATATCGCAATCGTTCGTATTGCCCCGGAGAGCAGCTTCAAGAACAAGGCGTATGACGCCTTGAAGGAAGCCATCCTCAAGATGGACATCTACTCGACGCCCGAGCCGGTGATGCTCGACGAGCGCGCACTGTCCGAGCGCCTGGGTGTCAGCCGCACGCCGATCCGCGAAGCGATCGCGATGCTCGAGCAGGACGGTTTCGTGAAGACCGTTCCGCGCCGCGGCATCATGGTGGTGCGCCGGACCAAGAGCGAGATCGTCGACATGATCCGCGCCTGGGCGGCACTGGAGAGCATGGCGGCCCGCCTCATCACCACCACCGCGCGCAAGAAGGACATCACGGCGCTGCGCGACTACTTCAAGGACTTCGGCAAGGACCGCCTGCCCGAGGATCACGTCGAGGAATATTCGCGCGCCAACATCGCCTTCCACCAGGCGCTGATCTCGCTGTCGGAATCCCCCGTGCTGGTCGATCTCACCAACGACCTCCTGCTGCACGTGCGCGGCTACCGGCAATTGACCATCGGACGCAAGGACCGCACCGCGACCTCGCTGCCCGAGCATCTCGGCATGATCGAAGCACTGGAAGCGCGCGACACCGAGCTCGCCGAGAAGCGCGCCCGCGACCACACCCTTGGCCTTGCCGCTTACGTCGAAGCGCACGGCCAGGAACTCTTTACCTAGCAACGTTCACCAGAAGGGCGAAACATTCGCCCCAGTATTGAGACCAGGGAGACAAGGCCCATGCTGAACACCGCGACCAAGTCCGAGGCACCGGGCACCGAGCAGGAATTGACGGATGGCTTCCATCTCGTCATCGACGCGCTCAAGCTGAACGGCATCAACACCATCTATAATGTGCCGGGCATCCCGATCACGGACTTGGGCCGCATGGCGCAGGCCGCCGGCATTCGCGTGATCTCCTTCCGCCACGAGCAGAACGCCGGCTATGCCGCGGGCATTGCCGGTTACCTCACCAAGAAGCCCGGCGTCTGCCTCACGGTCTCCGCGCCCGGCTTCCTCAACGGTCTCACCGCGCTCGCGCACGCGACCACCAACTGCTACCCGATGATCCTGGTCTCGGGCTCCTCGGAGCGTGAGATCGTCGACCTGCAGCAGGGCGACTACGAGGAAATGGACCAGCTCGCGATTGCCAAGCCCCTGTGCAAGGCGGCCTATCGCGTGCTGCACGCCCAGGACATCGGCATCGGTTTCGCCCGCGCCATTCGCGCCGCCGTCTCGGGCCGTCCGGGCGGCGTCTATCTCGACCTGCCGGCCAAGCTGTTCGGCCAGGTGATGAACGCCGAGGCCGGCCAGAAGTCGCTGGTCAAGGTGATCGACGCTGCGCCTGCGCAGATCCCCTCGCCTGCGTCGGTGAAGCGCGCGCTCGACGTGCTCAAGAGCGCAAAGCGTCCGCTCATCATCCTCGGCAAGGGCGCGGCCTACGCGCAGGCCGACGAGGAGATCAAGAGCTTCGTCGAGAAGAGCGGCGTGCCGTTCCTGCCGATGAGCATGGCCAAGGGCCTCCTCCCCGATACGCATCCGCAATGCGCCGGCGCGGCCCGCTCGACGGTACTGAAAGAGTCCGACGTCGTCATGCTGATCGGCGCGCGGCTGAACTGGCTGCTCTCGCACGGCAAGGGCAAGAGCTGGGGCGAAGCGCCCAAGAAGTTCATCCAGGTCGACATCGAGCCGAGGGAAATGGACTCCAACGTCGAGATCGTCGCGCCCGTCGTCGGTGACATCGGCTCGGTCGTATCGGCCTTCAATCAGGYGATCAGCACGGGTTGGACCGCGCCGCCGGCCGAATGGACCAAGGCCATCGTGTCCAAGCGTGACGAGAACGTCGCCAAGATGGCGCCGAAGCTCATGAACAACAAGTCGCCGATGGACTATCACGGCGCGCTCGGCGTGCTGAAGAACGTCATCAAGGACCATCCCGAGGCGATCCTCGTCAACGAGGGYGCCAACACGCTCGACCTCGCCCGCGGCGTCATCGACATGTACAAGCCGCGCAAGCGTCTCGACGTCGGCACCTGGGGCGTGATGGGCATCGGCATGGGCCAGGCGATCGCCGCCGCGCTCGAGACCGGCCATCCCGTGCTCGCGGTGGAAGGCGACTCGGCCTTCGGCTTCTCCGGCATGGAGGTCGAGACCATCTGCCGCTACAACCTTCCGATCTGCGTCGTCATCTTCAACAATGACGGCATCTATCGCGGCACCGACGTCAACAGCGTCAACGCGGATCCCGCGACGACCGTGTTCGTCAAGGGCGCGCGCTACGACAAGATGATGGAAGCCTTCGGCGGCGTCGGCGTGAATGCCACCTCGCCCGACGAGCTCAAGCGCGCCGTCAACGAGGCGATGGCCTCGGGCAAGCCGACGCTCATCAACGCGGTGATCGATCCGGCCGCCGGCTCGGAGAGCGGCCGCATCGGCAACCTCAATCCGCAGAGCGTCTTGCAGAAGAAGAAGTAAGGCATGATCCGGAAAAGTGYGAAGCGGTTTTCCGGAAAGATCATGCCCAAACAAAAAGCTAAAGCGCGAAACGCGCTTTAGTCCTCCCCTTCAACCCATTACTCCCTGCGGGGCAGACAGAGTATACGGAGCAATACGATGACCAAAGCGCTCACGGGCGTTCGCATTCTCGACTTCACCCACGTCCAGTCCGGACCGACCTGCACGCAGCTGCTCGCCTGGTTCGGCGCCGACGTGATCAAGGTTGAACGCCCGGGCGTGGGTGACATCACCCGCGGCCAGTTGCAGGACATCCCGAACGTGGACAGCCTGTATTTCACCATGCTGAACCACAACAAGCGGTCGATCACGCTCGACACCAAGAACCCCAAGGGCAAGGAAGTCCTCACCGAGCTGATCAAGAAGTGCGACGTGCTGGTCGAGAACTTCGGCCCCGGCGTGCTCGACCGCATGGGCTTCCCCTGGGAGAAGATCCAGGCGATCAACCCGAAGATGATCGTCGCCTCGATCAAGGGTTTTGGCCCCGGACCGTACGAGGACTGCAAGGTCTATGAGAACGTCGCGCAGTGCACCGGCGGCGCCGCCTCGACCACCGGCTTCCGCGATGGCCTCCCGCTCGTCACCGGCGCGCAGATCGGCGACAGCGGCACCGGCCTGCACCTGGCGCTCGGCATCGTCACCGCGCTCTATCAGCGCACGCATTCGGGCAAGGGCCAGCGCGTCACCGCCGCGATGCAGGACGGCGTGCTCAACCTCGCCCGCGTCAAGCTGCGCGACCAGCAGCGCCTCGCCCACGGCCCGCTCAAGGAATACAGCCAGTTCGGCGAAGGCATTCCGTTCGGCGATGCCGTGCCGCGCGCCGGCAACGACTCGGGCGGCGGCCAGCCCGGCCGCATCCTCAAGTGCAAGGGTTTTGAGACCGATCCCAACGCCTACATCTACTTCATCACCCAGGCGCCGGTCTGGGAGAAGATCTGCGACGTGATCGGCGAGCCGACCTGGAAGACCGATCCGAACTACGCCAAGCCGGCGGCCCGCCTGCCGCGGCTGAACGAGATCTTCGCCCGCATCGAGCAGTGGACGATGACCAAGACCAAGTTCGAGGCGATGGAAATCCTCAACAAGGACGACATCCCCTGCGGCCCGATCCTGTCGATGAAGGAGATCGCCGAGGACCAGTCGCTGCGCGCGACCGGCACCGTGGTCGAGGTCGACCACCCCACCCGCGGCAAGTACATCTCGGTCGGCAACCCGATCAAGCTGTCGGATTCCCCGAGCGAGGTCGAGCGCTCCCCGCTGCTCGGCGAGCACACCGACGAGATCCTGCGCTCCGTGCTCGGCTTCTCGGATCACCAGGTCGCCGACATCCACAAGTCCGGCGCGCTCGACCCGCCGCAGAAGCAGGCCGCGGAGTAAGCGGTTCGACCAGAGACACGAAAGGCCGCCGGTTTCGGCGGCCTTTTTGTTGGCGGCGAGAGGGACTGCATCCCGCCATCGGCACGCTTGCTGCGATGAACCGGCCGACGCCAAATTAAGGACGGGTCCGGAGGGAACCGATGCAGTCGCCGGCCGTTATTCTTTCGCCGGCGCGCTCCCGGAAATGCGAGCGAGCCGCTTCCACAGCGAGTGACCGAGCGCCTCGCAGAATACCTGCCCAACGCTGAAGAATTGTCCTCCTCGTCCCGAGGGTGACAAGTCGACCCATCTCAGCTTGCGAGCGGGAGGCGTCGCGCCCGGCCCTTGCCAGGACCACGCCCGTTGATCAAACCGAGGTCGATATGTTGAGACATCAATCCTCTGATCGCGCCAAGCGTGAAGCCAACAAGGCGTTCAAGCCTGCCAACACGCACAAGCCGATGAACGACTATGCGAAGGACCAGCACTCCTTCCACGAGAACCGTGAGCGGCTGAAGGCGGAGCGGTTGGCCCGCGAAGCCAAGCCCCGCGAGTCCAAGCCGAGTGGTCGCTCCGAATAGGGAGCGGCATGAAGGGGCGCCTCACGATCGGCGCCCGCGCCTGGCCTGTAGCATCGGCCTATAGCATCGAGAGCACGACGATCCCGTCTTCAAGTTCGCCGGAAGCCAGCCGTATCCGCGCGATACGCTCGAACTCCGTCCGGTACTTCTGGAGATAGCTGAAGGCCTGCTTCTGCGTCTGAAACGTGGTGGCAAGCCGGCACATCTGTCGACCCGCGCCAAGCGCGAGAAAAAAGGTGATGGTGCCGCCTTTATCCGGCTTGATCCTAGGCACGACCCGCACTCTTTGGCATGTGACCGGCCCTCCTGGAGTGATCGTCGGCGCTATCGAACCCGACTAGAGCCTTTCCCATTCCAATGAAATCGGAACGGGGCTCTAGATTCTTGTTTTGACGCGTTTTCCTGCCGCGAACCGGTATCCACTTCGCTCGAAAACGCTCTATCGCGGCGATTTCMGCGCGCGCTTCTTCGGCACAGGCGCCGGCAACGACGCGCGAATATCTGCGTCGGCCGCTTCCTTGGCCTCCCGCAACTCGCGTAGCCGCGCCATGTTCTTGCGGAGTTCGGCGGACTGCCGTTCGGCATCCGCCATCGCGCGCGCGCCCTCTTCAGCCGCCAGGCGTTGGCGGTTGGAACGCGCGATACCTGCGGGTGAAGGTTCTGCCGATTTCCTGGCGCTCATCTTCCACCCTGCTTGGCAACGGACAAAACCCGCTCAATCCAGGGATCGAGCGGGTCGCACGGCCGTTTCAGTACATCCGTGAAACGGCACTGGAGAGCTTAGGCCAGCGAGAGATTCTCAGCGCTGACTTTGCCCCGCATCTTGTCGGTCTTGGCCTCGAAGTTGACCTTTTGGCCCTCGGCGAGACCCGAAAGCCCGGCCCGTTCGACCGCGCTGACG
>NZ_JBFUES010000349.1:0-6945 GCF_056403875.1 Bradyrhizobium sp. P2_E8 | reverse complement strand
GTGGTGATCGGCGCCGGCTTCATTGGCCTCGAATTCGCAGCGACGGCCCGGATCAAGGGGCTGGAAGTCGACGTGCTCGAGCTTGCCCCGCGCGTGATGGCGCGCGCGGTGACGGCGGAGGTCTCGGAGTATTTCCAGGCGCGGCATCGCGAGGCCGGCATCCGCATTCATCTCGGTGTGCAGGCAACCTCGATCGAGGCCGAGGGCGGCAAGGTCACCGGCGTCTCCTTGAGCGACGGCAGGCATCTGCCCGCCGACCTCGTCGTGGTCGGCGTCGGCGTGCTGCCGAACATCGAGCTCGCGGCCGAGGCGGGGCTGCCGGTCGCTGCCGGCATCATCGTCGACGAATATCTCGCGACGGCTGATCCCCACATCTCGGCGATCGGCGATTGCGCGCTGTTCGCAAGCCCGCGCTTCGGCGGCTCGCTGCGGCTGGAATCGGTGCAGAACGCCACCGACCACGCCCGCTGCCTCGCGGCGCGGCTGACCGGCGACAGCAAGCCTTACGATAGCCATCCCTGGTTCTGGAGCGATCAGGGTGACGACAAGCTCCAGATCGCGGGCCTCACCACCGGCTACGATCGCGTCGTTCTGCGCGGCGATCCCGCCAGGAAGGCGTTCTCGGCGTTCTGCTACAGGGGCGACAGACTGGTCGGCATCGAGTCCATCAACCGTGCCGGCGATCACATGTTCGGCCGCAGATTGCAGGGCATGGACCGCTCGATCACCCCGGAGCAGGCCGCGGATGAAAGCTTTGACCTGAAGAGCGCGCTGGCGTGAACTCTTCTCCCTCTCCCCGCTTGCGGGGAGAGGCGAAGGAAGCGCGCTCCGTCCTATAAGACAGCGGCCACTTCCGCGGCCGTCGGCATCGACGGCCCGGCACCCATGCGCTGCACGCTGATCGAGGCGGCGGCGTTGGCGAAGGCGAGCGCCGTGCGCAGGGGAACTTCGTCGGCGAGTTGCGCCGCCAGCGCGCCGACGAAGCAATCGCCGGCGCCCGTGGTGTCGACCGCCTTCACCACGCGGCCCGGCACTGGAAATTCCTCCTGGCCTGCGAGGGCGAGCACGCCGCGCTTGCCGAGCGTGACGCAGATGGTCTGGTCCGCGTGCGCCTGAAGCTGCCGCGCCACGTCGATGATTCGCACGGCCTCGTCGCTGTCGGAGAGCTCGGTGCCGGCGAGGAAGCCGAGCTCGGTCTCGTTGAGCACGAGGATGTCGACGAGCTCAAGCAGCTCGCGGCCGAATTTCTGCGCCGGCGCCGGGTTGAGCAGCGTCGTCGCCTCCGCCGCCCGCGCCCGCCGGAAGAAGGCGGCAATCGTGGGGAGCGGAATCTCGAACTGGCTGACGGCGACATCGCCTTTGACAAGCGGGACGACACTGACGTCATCCGCGCTGACCAGCGCATTGCTGCCGGGAATAACGACGATGGTATTGTCGGCCGCCGCGACCGTGATGATGGCGGTGCCGGTGTGCGCCTGCGTCGTCTCCTGAACGTAGCCGAGATCGATGCCCTGGCCGCCGAGGAACGCCTTCAGCTCGGTGCCGAATGAATCCTTGCCCAGGCGGCTGATCAGCGTGGTCCGGGCGCCGAGCCGCGAGGCCGCGACAGCCTGGTTGGCGCCCTTGCCGCCGGGGAAATACAGCACCTGTTGGCCGGCGACGGTTTCGCCGACCTTGGGATGGCGGTCGGCCGTCGCTACCACATCCATGTTGATGCTTCCGGCGACGTAGACGCGCCCCATTTTGAACCTCTCCGAAGACTAGGCTTTGACCTCGAACTCGTGCCTGACCTTGGCGATGTCGACAAGGGTCGGCAGGCCGGCCTCGTTGCCGAGGCGCTGGATCTTGAAGGTCGAGGCGGCGCGGGCGAAGTCGAAATGCTCGCGCCAGCTTTTGCCGGGATGGGCGAGGTAGGAATAGACATAGGCGCCGTGGAAGACGTCGCCGGCGCCGTTGGTGTCGATCACGCGCTCGCGCGGGATCGGCATCGCCGGCATGATCTCGACCGTGCCCGTCTCGTTGTACCAGAGCAGGCCCTTCTCACCCATGGTGACGCCGCCGATCTTGCAGCCGCGGCTCTTCAGGTAGTCCAGCATCTTCTCCGGCGTCAGGTCCATCTGCTCGCACAGGCGCTCGGCGACGATCGCGACGTCGATGAATTCCAGCAGCTCGTGCGTGTTGGTGCGCAGGCCGCCCCCGTCGAGCGAGGTCAGGATGCCGGCCTCGCGGCAAACCTTGGCGTAGTGGATCGCGGCGTCCGGCTGATGGCCGTCGACATGCAGCGCGCGGCAATTGCCGAGATTGAGGATCGGAAAGGGATGGATGTGGGAATCGTCGCGGCAACGGACGATGGCGCGCTTGCCGTCCTTGGGCATGATGAAGGACAGCGAGGACTGGTTCACCTTCCGCGCATGCAGCGAGATCGCATATTTCGCGCACATGTCCTGGAACATGCGCCCCAGCCAGTCATTGGCCGCAGTCGCGATCAGATCGGGCACGATGCCGAGCTTGGCGCAGCAGAACGCTGCCGTGACCGCGTTGCCGCCGAAGGACACGGCGTAGTCCGAGGCCACGTGCTTCTCGTCGCCGGTCGGCATGTGGTCGGTGATGAAGACGACGTCGATATAGGTCTGTCCGATAAAGAGAGCCTGCATTGCTTGTCCGTGATGCGCTGGGTGGTCCCGGCCGGCTGCTTACCTTAGCACCGCTTCGGCGGGAGCCAAAAACATTCGCGGAGCCAAAATATTTGCAGAGTCATGGCGATAGGCGCTTGAGGTCGGTATGGGGCCGGAATACGACCGTGGCAGGGCCAGCGTTGCCCGGGCAGAACCGACGCCCCCTGGACGTTCGGTTCCGGCCCCGTCGGGAGGGAGGGAGCATGATCACCGGTCTCGATCACGTCGTCGCTCTGGTGCGGGATATCGGTGCGGCCAAGGCGGCGTATCAGACGCTGCTGGGACGCGCGCCGGCCTGGCAGAATTCCGGCGAGGGCGCCGACCGGGTGCTGTTCACCCTCGAGAACATGACGATCGAATTGATGGCGCCGAGCGGCTTCAGCGTCACCGCCGACCGGATGCGCGCGCTGCTCGACGACCATGAAGGCGTGCTCGCCAGCCTGTGCTTTCGTGTCGCAGACATGAGCAGGATGCACCGGCGGCTGGAGCGGGTGGCGCTCAAGCCCGATCCGGTCGCCGAGGTCGAAAGCAGCGACGCTGTCACCGAGGCCGTCCTGCACTGGAAACGCACGCGCGCCGCCACGGAACTCACGCGTGGCGTGCGCATGTTCTTCCTCGAGCTGGCCGAGGAGCGCCCCCGATCGGTCCCGACCGACATCGCGCCGATCGACGCGCTCGACCACGTCGTGATCACCACCGAGGATTCCGAGCGCGCCGCCGCGCTCTATGGCGCGCGGCTCGGACTTGATCTCGCGCTCGACCGCTCGCACCAGGACTGGGGCCAGCTCATGTTCTTCCGCTGCGGCGACCTCATCGTCGAGGTGGTGCGCCGCCCCGTGGCGGGCGGCGATGCCGCGCATGACCGTCTCTGGGGCCTGAGCTGGCGGGTCGCCGATATCGACGCCACGCGCGCCCGCCTGATCGCCGCCGGCCTCGACGTCACCGAGGTGCGCAACGGCCGCAAGCCGGGCACGCGGATCATGACGGTGAGGGACGGCACCTGTGGCATCCAGACGGTGCTGCTGGAGCGCTCGCCGAAGCCCGGTTGAGCAGGCTCCGACCTCTCCACTCGTCATTGCGAGGAGCCCTTGCGACGAAGCAATCCAGGCTGTCTCCGCGGTGGCAGTCTGGATTGCTTCGCTGCGCTCGCAATGACGGTGTTGAGGCAGCGGACGCTTTTTTCCTCCGTCATTCCGGGGTGTCGCGGAGCGGCGAGCCCGGAATCCATTCATCCACGTCCCCCGCGGCAAGATGGATTCCGGGTTCGCGCCCAAGAGGGCGCGCCCCGGAATGACGAAACGTTCTCAAACCCGTGCGCGCGTGTTACAGGACATCCTGACAGCACCGAGCGAGCAACCGGTTTGGCGAAGGCGAAGGCAAAGCGAATTCTGAGATGGCAGCGCGATCCCGAGGGGATGCGGCTGCGCATTCTCGAAGCCGCCAAGCAGGAGTTTTCCGCCCACGGGCTTGCCGGGGCGCGCGTCGACCGCATCGCGGCCAAGGCCGGCGCCAACAAGCGCATGCTTTACTACCACGTCGGCAACAAGGACGAGCTTTATCTGGCGGTGCTCGAAGGCGCCTATGACAAGATCCGCAGCGAGGAGCGCGGGCTCGATCTCGAGCATCTCGATCCGCCCGAGGCGATCCGCCGCCTGATCGAATTCACCTGGGGCTATTTCCTGCGCAACCCCGAGTTCCTCTCGCTGCTCCAGACCGAGAACCTCGCGCGCGCAAAGCACCTGAAGCGCTCGACCAAGGTCAAGTCGATGCACTCGCCCTTCGTCGAGATGATCCGCACCGTGGTGAGGCGCGGCGTCGAGAGCGGCGACTTCCAGGTCGCGGTCGATCCCGTCCAGCTCTACATCTCGATCGCGGCGCTCAGCTTCTTCTATCTCTCGAACTCGGCGACGCTGAGCGTGATCTTCGGCCGCGATCTGCTCGCCAAGGACGCCAAGGACGAGCGGCTCGCGCACATGGCCGGCCTCGTGCTGGCCGCGCTGACGGGGCGGTCGGCGGAGCTGCTGCAGATCGTCAACGCGCCGAAGAAGCGCGCGGGCGTGGTGCAGACGGTGTAGGAGCTGCGGCTTCGCCGCTTCGCTTGACCCGATATCCCTCCCCATCGTCGTCCCGGCGAAGGCCGGGACCCATACCGCGTGATCTATCGACGGCGCGCGGTGCTAATCCCGAACGACCAGTCTTCGTCCAATTCCCCCCTGTGGTTATGGGTCCCGGCCTCCGCCGGGACGACGCCGTATATGCGGAACCCCCGCACAAAACGTCACAGGGAAAGGTCTGGACAGTATTTATCCAACGGGTTAATTTCTCCTGAGAACGAAGAAGAATGCCGGGAGTGAAAATTGGCCGAACCGAAGCAGCAAGGTGCGGTGTCCAAGGTGCTGAACGCGGCCTGGGTTCGGCCGTTCTTGTTCCTGGTCTTCATCGTGGTGGCCTGGGATCTCGCGATCCGGGTGTTCAGGATTCCCGCCTACCAGATCCCGGCTCCGCTCGATGTCGTCGCCGTGCTGCGCACCGAATGGCCGGAATTGCTGCGGCAGGCCTGGCCGACCACCTATGCGACCGTCTGCGGCTTCCTGCTCTCGGCGCTGTTCGGCATTCCCGTCGCGATGCTGATCGCGGGGTCGACGACGGTGGAGAGCTACGTCTATCCGCTGCTGGTGTTCTCGCAGTCCGTGCCGAAGATCGCGATCGCGCCGCTGTTCGTGGTCTGGTTCGGCTTCGGCATCATTCCCAAGGTCATTTCCGCCTTCCTGCTCGGCTTCTTCCCGGTGGTGGTCTCGGCGGTTCAGGGCTTCAAATCGGTCGACCCTGACATGGTCGATCTCGCGCGCGCCATGCAGGGCAGCCGTTTCCAGGTGTTCCGCGGGGTGAACCTGCCGCATGCGCTGCCCGCGATCTTCTCCGGGCTCAAAGTGTCGGTGACGCTCGCCGTGGTCGGCGCCGTCGTCGGCGAGTTCGTCGGCTCCAATTCCGGCATCGGCTATGTGATGCAGCGCTCGATCGGCACGTTCGACCTGCCGACCATGTTCGCGGCCCTCGTGATCCTGGCGCTGCTCGGCGTGATCCTGTTCTGGATCGTGGACCGGATCGAGAAGCTGGTCATTCCCTGGCATGTCAGCCAGCGCGAGGATGTGATTTTCGCTGTGTAAGCGAAGCAACGAACGGCCACCAACGGCCGAAACAACAACGACAAGGGAGAGTGACGATGAAGCGGTGGATAGGGGCTGCATCAGTGGCGCTGCTGGCGTTCGCGGCGATGCCGGCGCAGGCAGCCGACAAGGTCGTGCTGATGCTGAACTGGTACGTCTATGGCGAACACGCGCCGTTCTATTACGGCAAGGCCAAGGGCATTTACGCGGCTGAAGGCATCGACCTCGAGATCCAGGAAGGCCGCGGCTCGGCTGCGACCACGCAGGCCGTTGCCGCCAAGACCGCCGACTTCGGCTATGTCGACGTGCCCACCATGATGCGCGCCGCCATCAAGGGCGCGCCGGTGGTCGCGACCGGTGTGCTGCTTCAGACCTCGCCGATGTCCGCCATGGGCTTCGTCGACAAGAACATCAGGAAGCCCGAGGACATCAAGGGCAAGACGGTGGCGATCACCCCGGCGGACTCCATGACCCAGATCTGGCCGCTGTTCCTGAAGAAGACCGGCCTTAAGGAAAGCGACTTCCAGACGGTGGCGGGCGACGGCCAGACCAAGCTCAACGCCGTCATCAACGGCCAGGCCGACCTGCTGCTCGGCTACGTCATGGACCAGTCGATGAAGATCAAGGACGCTACCGGCAAGGACGTCTATCCGATCAAGTTCGCCGACTACGGCATCAACATGGTGTCCTCAGGCATCATCGCCAATGCCGACTATGTGAAGGCCAATGCCGATCTCGTCCGCCGCTTCATGTCGGCGACGACCAAGGCGGTCGAAGCCGCCGAGAAGGAGCCGAAGGTGGCGGCGCAGTCGATCCTCGATGCCAACCCCAAGGGCGGCAAGATCGACACGCTGACGCAGGGCTTCGAACTGACCTTTCCGCTCTACCGGACCGCGGAGACCAAGACCAAGCGGCCGTTCCAGGTCACCGACCAGAACATGACCGAGACCGTCAACCTGCTGGTCGAATATGGCGGGCTCGACGCCAAGGCCAAGGATAACCCGAAGGCGTTCTACACCAACGATTATCTGCCGAAGAGCGGCTCGTGAGCGACAAATATCCGCTGTCGTCCCGGCGAAGGCCGGGACCCATAACCACCGCTG
>NZ_JBFUES010000348.1:0-6962 GCF_056403875.1 Bradyrhizobium sp. P2_E8 | reverse complement strand
GCCCAGTGCCGATCGCCAATGAGGAATATGCCACCGTCCAGGAAGGTGCCGTCGTCAACGGCGTCGGCACCGTCCTCGTCGTGCTGCTGATCCTGTGGCTGGCGCTGCATTCGTCGAAGATCATTTTCGCGGTATTCGTCAATCTCTTCGTCGGCCTTGCGCTGACGACCGCTGCCGGCCTGATGATGGTCGGCTCGTTCAATTTGCTGTCGATCGCGTTTGCCGTGCTGTTCGTCGGCCTCGGCGTCGATTTCGGTATCCAGTACAGCGTCCGCTACCGCTCGGAGCGCTACAAGTATAACGATCTCTCCGGCGCGCTGGTGCTTGCCGCCAAGCGCTCCGCGGTGCCGCTGTCGCTGGCGGCAATGGCGACCGCCGCCGGCTTCCTCTGTTTCCTGCCGACCGATTACAAGGGCATCTCCGAGCTCGGCCAGATCGCCGGCGTCGGTATGCTGGTGGCGTTCCTCTCCAGCATCACAGTACTGCCCGCGATGCTCAAGCTGTTGAACCCGCCCGGCGAGGAGGAGCCCGTCGGATACGCCTTCCTGGCGCCGCTCGATCACTTCCTGGAGAAGCACCGTGTGCTGGTCGTGGGCGGCACGCTGCTGCTCGCGCTCGCCGGCCTGCCGCTGCTCTACTTCCTGAAATTCGACTTCAATCCGATGAACCTGCGCAACCCGAGGGCCGAATCGATCGCGACCTTCCTCGACCTGCGCAAGGATCCGAACACCGGCGCCAACGCCATCAACGTGATGACGACGTCCGAGGAGCAGGCGAGGCAGGTCGAGGCGAAGCTGGAGAAGGTGCCGGAGGTGCTGCGCGTGATGTCGCTCGACAGCTTCGTGCCGCAAGACCAGCAGCCGAAGCTGAAGCTGATCGCACAGGGCGCCAAGGTGCTGAACCCCGCGCTCAATCCCGACCAGATCGATGCCGCGCCGTCGGACAAGGAGAACGTCGACGCGCTGAAGTCCTCGGTCGACAATCTGCGCCGGACCGCCGGTGATGCGAAGGGGCAGGGCGCGGTCGCCTCGCGCCGCCTTGCGGACGCGCTCGATAAGCTCGCCAATGCCGACGAGGCCACGCGGAACAGGGCGCAGGACGTGTTCGTCACGCCGATGAAGATCGTGTTCGACCAGCTCAGGAACGCGCTGCAGGCCGAGCCGGTCACCCTGAAGTCGCTGCCGCCCGATCTCGTCAGCGCCTGGAAGAGCAAGGACGGCATCATCCGCGTCGAGGCGCTGCCCAAGGGCGATCCCAACGACAACGACACGCTGCGCAGATTTGCGGCGGCGGTGCTCGTTGCCGAGCCGACCGCGATCGGCGGGCCGGTCTCGATCCTGAAATCCGGCGACACCGTGGTGAGGGCGTTCATCCACGCCGGCATCTACGCGCTGCTGGTGATCGGCCTTCTGCTGTGGATCACGCTCCGCCGGTTCGTGGACGTGCTGATGACGCTGGTGCCGCTCCTGGTTGCAGGTGCCGTGACGCTCGAGATCTGCGTGCTGATCGGCCTGCCGCTCAACTTCGCCAACATCGTCGCGTTCCCGCTGCTGCTCGGCGTCGGCGTGGCCTTCAAGATCTATTATGTCGTGGCCTGGCGCTCGGGCAGGACAAACCTGCTTCAGACCAGCCTGACACGCGCGATCTTTTTCAGCGCGCTGACGACGGCGACCGCGTTCGGCAGCCTGTGGCTGTCGAGCCATCCCGGCACGTCCAGCATGGGCAAGCTGCTGGCGCTCTCGCTGGTGACGACGCTCGCCGCCGTGCTGCTGTTCCAGCCGGCGCTAATGGGCAAACCCCGCAATCTCAGGGAGTAGGCAGATGTCGCCGACGGTGTCGGCGGCGCCCTTCTGACCGGGCTTGGCCGTGGTGGCGGTCTTCGGGGCCGCGGCAGGCGCCGTGGCACCGGTCGTGCCTTGGGACGTGCCTTGGGGCGCTGCGGCTTGTGCCGTGCCTTGCGGTGCCCCTTGGACTTTCGGCGCCGCGCCGGCGGGCTTCGGCGCGCCCTTGGCCATGGCGTTGGCGGGGCTCAGGGGGATCGGCGGGCCAACCCGGGTCCAGGTCTCGCCACCGCAGAGGAAACCCATCACGCAGCCCTTGATCTCGAGCTGGTCGGTCCCGGCCGGCGTGATGGTTGCGCTGTAGAGCTGGCCGTCCTTGGCGTTGTAGACCTGTCCTTCCCACTGATCGACGCCGGGCTTCTTCTTCATGTCGATCAGGGTCGCCATGGCCAGCGTCGGCCTGTTCTTTTTCGAGACATCCGGATTGTTCTCGTCGCGGCCGCCGGGCTGCTTTTCCCAGGAAACCGCGCCCCACATGCTGCCATTGCATTGGGCAACGCGAATGTTGGCGACGCCGTCGGCGACCCGCCAGTCGCCGGTGGGATCGGCGGCGAGAGCAGGAGTCAGGCAGGTGTAACCGCCAGCCAGTATAATTCCGGTGTAAAGGGCCAAACGCATGAGTGTTCCTTGGCAGTGCAACATGGTTTAAAGCTGTGCTTGCGAAGATGGTCCGAAAAAGGGCAAAAGGCCGCACAGACCGTTTTGAGTAACGGTCCGTTTTCAGTTGACGAGACGGCCCTCAACCGAAGTATGTAGCGGATGCACAGCCCAAATCCAGACATGTCTCAACTGTTCGCGGACCGTCAGGCCCAGCGCAGTGCCCTGCATAATCGGTTTCTGAACGAGCAGTTCGTTCGGGTTCTCAAGACCATCGGCTACGATGTCGGCTTCCAGAAGGGGCAGGGGCAGTACCTCTACGACCGCGACGGGGCGCGCTATCTCGACCTGTTGTCCGGCTTTGGCGTGTTTGCGATCGGGCGCAATCATCCGGTCATGCGCGAGGCGCTCAAGAGCGTGCTCGACGCCGACCTGCCCAACCTCGTCCAGTTCGACGTCTCGACCCTCGCCGGCGTGCTCGCCGAGCGCCTCCTGAAATACGTTCCCTATCTCGACAAGGCGTTCTTCGCCAATTCCGGGGCGGAATGCGTCGAGGCCGCGATCAAGTTCGCGCGAGGCGCCACCGGCCGTCCCGGCATCGTCTATTGCGCCCACGGCTATCACGGCCTGACCTATGGCGCGCTGTCGCTGACGGGGGATTCGAACTTCCGCAACGGTTTCGAGCCGCTGCTGCCCGGCTGCACCCCGGTCCCCTTCAACGATCTCGCCGCGCTCGAAAAGGCGCTGGCCTCGCGCGAGGTTGCGGCCTTCGTCGTCGAGCCGATCCAGGGCAAGGGCGTCAACATGCCCACGGACGAGTTCCTGCCCGGCGCGGCCGCACTCTGCAAGAAATACGGCACGCTGTTCGTCGCCGACGAGATCCAGACCGGCATGGGCCGCACCGGCCGCTTCCTCGCGGTCGAGCACTGGAACGTCGAGCCGGACATGGTGCTGCTGTCGAAATCGCTGTCGGGCGGCCACGTGCCGGTCGGCGCGGTGCTGACGCGCAAGGCCATCTTCGACAAGGTCTTCAACCAGATGGACCGCGCGGTGGTGCACGGCTCCACCTTCTCCAAGAACGACCTGGCGATGGCCGCGGGCATCGCCACGCTCGATGTCATGGAGTCCGAGAAGCTGATCGAGTCCGCCGCCAAGCGCGGCGCCGAGCTGCGCCTTGCGCTGACGCGCATGGTGCCCGGCTACGAGCTGATGAAGGAAGTGCGCGGCAAGGGCCTGATGATCGGCGTGGAGTTCGGCCCGCCGAAGTCGCTGCGCCTCCGTGCGTCCTGGAACGTGCTGGAGGCCGCCAACAAGGGCCTGTTCTGCCAGCTCATCACCGTGCCGCTGTTCAAGGATCACAAGATCCTGACGCAAGTGGCCGGTCACGGCAGCCATACCATCAAGCTCCTGCCGCCGCTCACCATCACCGAGGAAGACTGCAGCTGGATCGAGAAGGCGTTCGACGACGTCATCGCCGGCAGCCACAAGGTCCCCGGCGCGATCTGGTCGCTCGGCAAGACGCTGGTGGACAACGCGGTGAGAAGGTCGGCTTAGGCGCAATCGGCTACGACGCGCTTCCGCTCCGGTATCGGCCCGGCGATCGCCCATACACGCGGCTGAACGCCTTCGAAAACGCTGGTCCGGACTCATAGCCGACGGCCCGCGCGATCTCGTCGATGGAACGACCGGTTTCGCGCAGTGCTTTCGCTGCGAGATTCATCCGCCAGCGCGCGACATAAGCGAGCGGCGGCTCTCCGACCAATCGCGTGAAGCGACGTGCAAATGTGGCGCGGGAGAGCAGGACACGATCCGCCAATGCTGCAACGGTCCAGGCATCCTGCGGCTGCTCATGGATCAGGCGCAGGGCGCGTGCGATGGCGGGATCGCTCAATGCACCGAACCAATTGCCAATGCCCGCGGGCTGGATGTCCATCCACGCGCGCAACAGCAGAACCAGCGCGCTGTCGAGCAGTCGTGAGGCGATAACATCGGCCTCGTTGCGGCGGCCTTGCGCTTCGACGCGGAGCAATTGCAGCGCCAATCGCAACGGTTCGTTGCCCTCGACCTGCTGCGCAGTAAGGTGAATCAAGGGCGGCATCACCGACATCATCCGATGGGGAGCGGCCTCATCGAGCTGATACTTTGCGCACAGCAGCGTCGTTGCATCCGGCGCTGGCTCACGGCTTGGTGCGCCGGCCAACGCATTGCGAATGGGAATGATCGCGGCATCCGGTGGGTCGCTCAGGGCGTGGCCGATGCCGCTCGTGACGAGGACTGCGTCGCCGGACGAAAGGCAGATGGGGTCGTCACGGCCTGCCAGCCTCAGCCAACAGCTGCCCGCGAGGATGACATGAAGGGCCGAGTTGCGTTGCGGATCCACGCCGATGCCCCATGGGCGACTCAACATCGCGGTCCCGAGGAACGCGCTGCTGGTGCGATACGACGTCAACACGTCCCACCCGGCATCCATGCTTCCGCTCCCGCGCGCCGACGCCCGCTGTTTGAGACGATCGGACCTGATTTTGCAAGTCTGGCGCATCGACAGTGCCGCTGCGCCGGTTCAGAACGCGTTGCGGCGATCTCATGGAGACAACGTAGTGAATCAGATGATCCCGGCCAACAAGGCCATCGTGCTCGATTTTCTGGAGAAGGCGATCAATCAGGGGGACTTCGATGCGGCGGCGACGCATTTCGGGCCGCGCTATGTCCAGCACAATCCGATGATCGGCGACGGCGTCGAGGGCATTCGCAACCACATGTCCGCGCTTCGCCGTCAATTCCCGGAGTCGCGCGGTGAGGTCAAGCGCATCGTGGCCGAAGGTGATCTCGTCATCGCCCACGTTCACGCCAGACGCACTCCCACCGACCCCGGGCTTGCTATCGTCGATATCTTCCGCCTCGAGGACGGCAAGCTCGTCGAGCATTGGGAGGTGCGGCAGCCCGTGCCCGACGATGCGGTGCATGACAACGGCATGTTTTGACGCGAAAGCGGCCGGGTGCAGCGAGCAAAGCAATCCAGACTCCCGTAGTGGCGACGATCTGGATTGCGTCGCTACCGCTGCCCACGATCTCGGCGCGAAGCCTACCCCTCCACATTCGCCTTCATCGCCGCCTCGAACTTGTCGACGAACTCGGCGAGCTCGTCGGCCCCGATATCGCTGACGGCCCAGAAGTTCAGGCCGCGATTGCCCCAGCGGCGGCAGTTGAAGCCCTGCATGGTCTCGGTCCTCGGCGCGCGATATTCCGTGCTCGAGGTCTGCGACACGAACAAATTCACCACGTGCTGCCGGCGCTTGTAGACGACGGCGCCGATGGCGCGTGCGTCGATATAGTCGAGCCGGCCGCCGACCAATGTAAAGCCCTGCGCGGTGAGGTCGATCACGGGCGGGGCGACGTCGAGCTTGCCGTTGAACCAGGGCTTGACGGTGTGCTGGTCGGTCGAGATCACGTCGGTGAGATGGCCGGCCTGGAGCGAGCGCAGATGGGCAGAGACGACCTCCGACAGGATGCGCTGCTGGTCGTCCTGGCGCAGCACCACGGCAACGACGCCGGTTGCGGCGAGCGCGGAGACCGCAGAGCCCATGGCAAAGCCGCGCAGCACGGAGCGGCGGGTGGGTTGCTGGCGCTGCGGCTGAGGCATCGAGGCTTCGATCCGGGCGCGCAGGCTTGCCGGCGCTGTGTAGCGCAGATCGGTGTCGGCCAGCACGCGCTGCATCTCGCGCTGGGCTGCAAACTCGGCAGCGCAGTCCGGGCAGCTGGCGATATGAGCTTCGACCTCGCGCGCGTGGCCGGCATCGAGCTCGTTGTCGAGCAGCGCGTGAAGCAGGATCCTCGCTTCGTCGCAGGTCATCTCGCTTGCTCCTCTTCCGCCTTCCAGGCCGCGCGCAGCATGGCGCGGGCGCGGGCGAGGCGGGACATCACGGTGCCGACGGGGGCGCCGACGGCCTCGGCGATTTCACGATAGGACAGGTTGTTGATCTCCCGCAGCACGAAGGTTTCCTTGAACGGTTCGGCGAGCGCGTCGATCAGCTTGCGAATGGCGCCGGCATCGCGGCTGCGCAGCATTTCGGTCTCGGGGCTTGTTTCGGTCTCCTGCCATATCGGCGTCTGCTCGGCGGCGCCGGGCGTATCCTCGATCGCGCTGGGCCTGTGCGCGCGACGCGCATATTCGGCGTTGCAGACGTTGCGCAGGATCGCGAACAGCCAGGGCTTCATCGTCGGCCCGCGATAGCTGTCGAAGTGCTTCAGCGCGCGCAGATAGCATTCCTGCACCGCGTCCTCGGCATCGGCGGCGTCGCGCAGCAGATAGCGCGCGAGCGTGTAGACGTCGTCGAGATGGGGCAGCGCCGCTTCGCGGAAGCGCTGCGCCTTCTGCAGATCGTCGGTGGCGGGCATCGCTCCTCGCTTTGCCTCTTGTTCCGCTTGCGGCTTCGTTTCGTCCCCGTGTGCGGCCGGAGGCACACGAGCCCGGCCGGCGTGGGACCACCGGCCGGGCAAGACGTTGATGCCTTGGTTGGAGACGTT
>NZ_JBFUES010000347.1:0-6972 GCF_056403875.1 Bradyrhizobium sp. P2_E8 | reverse complement strand
TCACGGCTCGGTGAAGGCGGCCTCCGGACGGCTCTATCTTGGGTCTTCAGGAATAAGCATGGCCATCCAGCGACTCCGCGCCATCACGTCCGATCCCCTTTTCATCAGAGGCAAACGAGGCTTGGAGCCGACCCATTTTGCGCAAAGTCTGTACGAGCGTGTCAGTCCAGCGTTGGTGATGATCGGCGAGGCAATGAGCCCAAAGACCTTCGATCCTGCAGAAGCGACCGGGAAGCTTCGCCTTGCTCTATCTGAGGATCTGGAAATCGTGCTCACACCAGTCTTGACGCAGCTGCTCGCTCAGATTGCGCCAGGCCTCAGGCTCGCTGTCCGGCACGCCGACCACAAACGTGCTGCCGCGCTCCTGGACGACGATGTCGTTGACATTGTAGTGAGCGCAAGACCTTCGGCGGTCGATTCGAGGCATATTTGCGAGGATCTCTTGCAGGAAACGTTTGTAGTCCTGAGCGCCGCCAATTTCTTCAAACCAAGCCAGCCGATTTCACTACAGGAATATGTGTCGGTGGGGCATGCGCTCGTCTCCGCAACCGGCAGTATGCGGGGCCTGATCGATGTAGCTCTCGCAGAATTGGGCCTAAGCCGGGCCGTAAGAGTTGTGACTGAGAGCTTTGCTGCCCTTCCATTCCTGCTTCGATCCGGGAGCTTGATCGCGAACGTGCCGCGGACGGCTGGCGCGGCGCTCGCCGGYGCTCACGGGCTGAGCATGCACGAATTGCCTTTCGATGGGCCCTCCTTTGCTATCGCGATGACATCGCGGGTCGGCGACGAGCGGAATGCTGCGATACAGTGGATGCGGCAACTGGTTCGCGAACAACTGGACGCTGCGGGAAAAGGGCAGCCAAACTGAAGCATAGCAAGCAACTTGCTGCTGCTGGATTCTTGCCTCAGCCGGGAGCAGTGTGCCGAGATCAGGGCGCTCACGTGCACGTCGGGCGGCGGCGGCGACACCATCAATAGATTTGAAAGTAGGAGGCCGATTGTCGTGTACTGAGATTGCCGCTCTGAGCCATTCTGAGGCGCCTTGCGGGCTATCTCCATAGCACGGCTTAATGAACGTCGCCGTTCTACTGAGAAACGCGTCATCGCACCGCGCCATACATTTCTAGCGAAATGCACCCGCGCTCCGCCACAGCAGTCGCCGCAGTCACGGGAGAGGGAAACACGTAGTCTCAGGACTTGCCCCTTGGCGACCTGCGCTTGGAACCGGCGACGGTGCCACGGCACGCCCCTGAGCAGAAATGTGCTTGCGTACAACTCGTACCTTTCTGCTCCCGGYGCTTTCGCGGAAAAACGAATGGCCGCCTTCAGAGTCAACACCGCACGCGGCGCTTGGCGGCAGCATCTACCGTTTGCAAGACCTTTCCCGATTGGTGATCGATAAACCGCAGATCGCTATCATAACCATCCCAAGCGGCATGCCACAACTCGCCGCGGACCCATGTCACGCCAGTGACAAAGCTTTTTGACTCTATGGTTCGGAGGATTGCTCCTGTCTCGGGATTGACCTGAAGGATCTTCCGCTGCCTGCATTGTCCGACCCAGAGCGACCCTTCCGCCCAGGCAAGCCTAGAGTCTTCCTCGCCACCGGGCATCGGAATCGTTGCCACTACCTGGCACGTCTACGGATCGAGCTTCTGGATGCGATCCTTGGCCATTTGGTAAAGGAATTTACCGTCAAAGGCGGTTCCCGCACGTGCCAGCACATCGATCGATCGCAGAACCTTCCCGCTGTTCGGACCGAACGCGTCCAGCCCGCGCCCCGAGTCAAACCGGACGCGCTCACCATCGAAGGACACGCCCTGCATTGCGTCGATGGCTGGAAAGGGACCGAATCTATGGATGATTTCAGCTGATGATCGCTTCATGACGCCATTGTTAGCTACTTGGCAGCAGAGTGGGGAGTAACATTGAAGTCGGGAAGAAGGTTTTGCGCGGACGGACTGATCCCGCCTCGAGCCCCGGAAAACGCTGGCCGGCGCGTACTATCTGCTGCCTTAGCACCCGCTGCTTAAGGCTATTGCTGAGCGCGCCCCCTCACGCCGCCCAATGCTTCGTCGGATTCGAAGCCGTTGCGTCGCCAATCGCCAGGGGAGCTTTCGGTTGCTCGAGCGTCTCGTTCAGCTCAACGTGGGCGGGGGCGAACCTAAGCGCGGGGCGTTCCATTGCAATGCGTTCAACGGATGATGGCCGTGATCGATGTCCCGATCAGAATCGCGTCACATTTGTTACTCCCGCGGTTTAATATCGCTATGTTAGTTCATGGGCGGAAGACGAGTGATCGGCAGCAGCTGAGACTCGTGAACTGGTCTAATTCGGAGCTGAGACTGGCGTGGATCATCGACTGAGAACGAGCGGTTGGGCGGACGGCTTAGAATCGATGGCCGCCTGCCTTTAGCTGTGTGCGCAGAGGACAGCCCTCGTGCAGCCGCTCCGTCAGAAAAAATAGACACCGGGATCGTGACGCCGCGGTGCTGACCGCGGTGAACCGGCACATGCCGAGACGAATATGGGCTGGACAGACAGCCGGTGCGGTCAGTCTGCTGTGAATTCAGCATCTGTAAAATCGATCGAGCAGGTCAATGGAGTGGTCCTTGCCCCGTCTAGCGACGGAGCATCGGGGCAGATTAGAAGGGGATGTTGATGAGGTCGGTTAGGCTAAAGGCGCCGGGAGGCTTGGACAATCTGAAATTGATTGAGGAAGATCATCCAAAACCTAGGCGAGGTGAGTTGCTTGTCAGGATTCGTGCCTGCTCGCTAAATCTCCGAGATGATTTTATGGTTCAGGGGAGAATGCCTTGCGCAGATGGCCGCGTTCCGCTGTCTGATGGTGCTGGAGACGTGATCGCTATCGGGGAAGATGTCGAGGAGTTCAAGGTCGGGGACGCCGTCGTCAGCACTTTCTATCCCCATTGGCTGGCAGGCCAGATGACCTCGCTTATCAAGCGGGATATTCCAGGAGAGACCATCGACGGCTTTGCTCGCGACTACGTGTGTATGCCCGCGCACGCGTTTACGAAGGCACCTGGAAGCTACACGCATGTAGAGGCGGCGACGCTTACATGTGCGGGCGTCACCGCCTGGAGAGGCCTGGTGGTATGCGGTCAGGTGAAGCCTGGTGATACGGTGCTGGTGCTTGGCGCGGGCAGTGTATCCCTGTTCGCACTAAAATTCGCGAAAGCTGCGGGAGCCCGAGTGATTGCTACGTCTTCTTCAGATGAGAGGTTGGAAAAACTCAAGAGATTAGGTGCGGACACCCTCATCAATTATAAAGCGGTGCCGGATTGGGGCCGGAAAGCAAAGGACTTGACGGAGGGACGCGGTGTCGATCATGTGATTGAGGTCGGCGGGCCCGGCACGTTGGCGCAGTCAATTGCGGCCTGCAGGACGGGCGGGCATGTCGCCCTGATCGGCATTTTGACTGGCTTCGCGGGCGAGTTGGTGATCCCAGCCGTGTTTTCGAACCAGATCCGGATCAGCGGGATCTCCATCGGCAGCAGAACGGATCAGGAGGACATGATCCGTTCGATAACTGCCAATCGCTTGCACCCGGTTGTCGACCGGAGTTTTCCGCTCAATGAGATCGCAGCTGCTTTCCGATACCACGAAGCCCAGAAGTATTTCGGAAAGGTTTGCCTTGAACTGTAGGATGCGGACTCATTGATGCGCAGCCACAGCTCAGATCGATGCAAGTTGGTGAGCGAAACGAAATGATCCATGTTCGGCATCGTATTGAATGGCGCTTGCGGTCTCAAGATCACTGCGGCTGCTTTGCAACAGAGCGACTTCGGGCGCCCTAGTTGCCAAAGCAAGCTGTTAAAAGAAAATCCGTAGCTCCTGCCGGAAATCAATTGAACTAACGCAGGGCCGGCGTGGCGACCGCGGACCGTCCCGGCAGGATCTTATTCAATCGGCGTGAGCTTCAAGTCGCGCTTAAGGTTGTATTCGGTATTTTCAATCGCGCCCATAGAAAGGCGAGCTCCCCGAGCGCTCCATCTCGACGAGAATGTCGTTGATTTTGCTCAGCAACGCGGGCTCGTTCCGCTGCACAGCCAATGCATTTTTCCCAGGATGCGGCTTCGTCCAACGGCCTAATCTCGCATTTCGACGCATTGACAGCGACCGTCCCGGTTGCGGCGAATGCAACGACCTTATCCTGCTGAAGAGCCAAAAAAAGCCGGCGCCGAAGTCATCATACGTATCGATAGTTGGGCTAGAAACTGACCGTCGAAGCGCCGCTTCGGATGTACTCAATCTCGCCGCTGTCACATTCATTCCCTCCAGATCCGAAAACCTTACGAACCCGGAATTCGCTTTTACCCTTACCCGAACCGGAACTTGAGTGTGGCAATGCGAGTACGCGATCTGAGTGGCACGCTCTTTCGTCCAGCTCAATTGCGCGGAGAGAATGTCTACGCGACCCGAGCTCAGCTGGGCAATTCGCGCTTCGACAGCGAGCGGCTTAATCTCAATAGCGACTTTCAAGTGCCTTGCGAAATCGGCACATACATCAATATCGAATTGCGTGCGCCTGTTCGAAAGCCAACGGGCAGAGCCGACTCATCACGGGCAGACAAGCGTCCCCCGCGACATGATATCATCGTATCGATCGGCGCGGGCCGAGCGGGTTTGCAATACAATCAGCGCCGAGACCGTCGTCAGGGTCCGGGAGAAAGTGATCATCGCATGTCCCCGTTCCAGGATGCATTTGATTGAACGGCGGAGACAACCGCGGGGCCGAACTGTCGTCCAATTGAATGCCGTTACACTGACAAGTGAATGCGCCAACTTCACCGGACCATTGTGCCTGTGAATTGACAAATTCAATAATCTGATTTGACGATGAGCGGATTTCATTCTGCAATTCGCCACAGTCCGCCTAACGTTTAGGCGCTAGAAGAGGCCTCGCGCTGGGATAGAGGGCAGGGGAATCAGTTGAAGATCGTGAACATTTTGAAGAAGACCGTACCCATCTCTCGGTTCAAAGACTTGTCTGTCCCCTCGGGTGGCCTGACGACAACACTGGTTGCCGTGGTGACAGACGTCCGCCGCGACGGTGAGCCGGTCGTTGGATTCGGATTCTCGTCCATTGGGCGCTTCGGCCAGCAAGGTTTGATCGAGGAGCGATTCGCGCCGCGCCTTCTGGAAGCGAAGGCAGCGGATCTTGTGAGCAAATCAGGCGATAACATCGACCCGTTTCAAGCTTGGAAGGTTTTGATGCGAGGCGAGAAGCCTGGAGGGCACGGTGAACGATGCGTGGCTGTTGGGACGCTCGACATGGCGTTGTGGGATCTCGCCGCCAAAATCGCGGACGTGCCACTTTACCGGCTTCTTGCTCCCTACGGGCCGAAGGTAGCGGCAACAACGGTCAAGACTTACTCGGGTGGTGGCTACTACTACCCCCAAAATGATATCAGCCGTCTAGTGGACGAAGTGCAAAGTACACTTGATCTTGGATATACGGATATCAAAATCAAAATTGGCGGCGTCCCGCTCGCTCAGGATTTGAAACGGCTCGACGCCATTTTGAAGGTAATGCCTAACCCGCAGAACATTGCGGTCGACGCCATGAACTCGTATAGCCGAGCGGAAGCACTTGATGCGGCAAAAGCGCTCGCACCACTTCGTCTTCGTTGGTTCGAAGACATTTGCGATCCGCTGGATTTCGCGACGTTGGCTGAAGTGATTGGAGAATACGATGGGCCTGTTGGCGCGGGCGAGGCCCTCTTTTCTGTGACAGAGGCCAAACTGCTAGCCGACTACGGCGGAATTCGTAACAGCAGGGATATTCTGCTGTTTGATCCGGTGCATTGTTACGGTCTGCCCGGCTACTTGCAGATAATAGCGGAGTTCGAGGCCCGCGGCTGGGGCCGCGATCGGTTCTGGCCCCATGGCGGACACCTCTTTGCTTTGCATCTTGTTCAGGGGCTCGGTTTGGGCGGTGCCGAAGTCAATCCCCTCTGTTTCCAGCCGTTCGGAGGACTCGCTGACGATTCGTCTGTTGTCAACGGAATAACGCGCGCACCACAGTTGCCGGGCATCGGTTTCGAAGGCCGAACTGCCACCCAGCAAGCCTTCGCAAGCTTGCTTCGTGCTGCCTGAGAACATTTCGTCGTGAAGACGTCTACATCGACCACTGCTTCTGCGAATTAGCGGCCCCAAGCGCCACGTTATTCTCGTCAGAGACGCGGGTGTTGGATGAATGTAGGTTCGCATCAGCTGCTGAAGGGGACGTGAGAACTTTCGTGCCGGACAGCCGGACGGCAAGCGACCGCTGTGGGTTGTCTATCCGGAGTTTTACGATCTTAGTCGAGAAGGATATCCGCTTCCTCGGCCACGTACGAGGCATGCCTAAAGTCGCGGATCGTGACGATTTTGCCCGCCGACCAGCCCAGCAAGATGAAATACTTCGGCTTTGAGCCGGGGCCAGTGGGATCGAACACCAAGATGGCCGGCTGGCTTTCGACGAGACCGGGTACGAGACGCCAATCATTGATCTTCGAGTAGTTGCTGAAATGGCCTGACACCTCAGCCTTGCCGCTCAATTGCTTCCTGTTTACAAGATCGAGTTTGACTTCCTCGGGCGAACACAATCCGGATCGAATCGAAATCCGGCGCATTGAAATGGTCAACATAGTTGGCGAGGCGTGCGTGATCAGCTGGCGATAGATGGGGACGAGGCGCCTCATCGGGTTCCTCGGCGAGTTCGCGCAGCCGCGAGCGTGCGCGATGCAAGGCGCTCTTCACTGCAGGAAGGCTAGAACCCATGACATGGCAGGCCTCCAGAAGGGAGCAGCCGAGCACGTCCATCAGGATGACGCTTGCGCGTTGGGCGGCGCAGTACCCCTGCTAGGTTGCGCGTGCTCGACGGACACCTCGATTATGAGTCTCGCCGCGCCGAAGGCGCGGATGCGTCAGGCCGCTTTGGGAATCTTGCCCCTCTCTCGTCTAAAG
>NZ_JBFUES010000346.1:0-10336 GCF_056403875.1 Bradyrhizobium sp. P2_E8 | reverse complement strand
GTCCTGCTGCGTAGCCCTGCATGCCGCGCGGATTGGCGGCAGCGCGGCGGCGCACCCCGACGCGGGAGGCCGCGGTGAGGCGGCCTTCGGACCAGTCGGGGCCGATCTCGACGATATGCCCGCGCTCGCGCAGATTCTCGATCGTCGCCTTCGGCACGCGGTTCTCGACCACGAGCACGCCGGGGCGCGCGGTGCGCGGCCAGAACGAGATCGGGAAGTGCTCGGAGTGCCAGGCCGGCGCGTCGATCGCTTCCTGGAGATTGAGATTGCAATGGACGTGGCGCAGGAAGAATTGCGTGATCCACTGATCCTGCTGGTCGCCGCCCGGCGAGCCCCAGGCGAGATACGGCTCGCCGTCGCGCAGCGCCATGGTCGGCGACAGTGTGGTGCGCGGCCGCTTGCCCGGCGCGAGCGCCGCCGGATGGTCTTCCTCCAGCCAGAACATCTGCGCGCGACTGCCGAGGCAGAAGCCGAGCTCCGGAATGATCGGCGAAGATTGCAGCCAGCCGCCGGATGGTGTCGAGGAGACCATATTGCCGGCCTTGTCGATGATGTCGAAATGCACGGTGTCGCCGCGTACCTCGCCGAAGCGTCCGACCGTCGGCTCGCCGGCGCCGAGCGCGCCGACCGCTTCGCGCTGGCCTTCGGCGCGCCGCAGCTTGACGACCCCGCCAAAGCCCTCGACCGAGCCGGGGCGGAAGTCGAGCGAGGCCTTGTCGGTGACGAGCTTGCGGCGCTCGTCGTTATAGGCATCCGACAGCAGCGTCGCGATCGGGATCTCGCTGAACTTCGGGTCTCCGTAGAACTTTTCGCGGTCGGCGAAGGCGAGCTTGGCGCATTCGATCTGGAGATGGATGAATTCCGGCCCGGTCGGGTCGAGCCCGTCGAGCGCAAAGCCCTTGAGTAGCGCGAGCTGTTGCAGCGTGACCGGGCCCTGGCTCCAGACGCCGGCCTTGCAGACGGTGTAGCGGCCATAGTCGTAGGTGAGCGGCGCCTCGATGGTCGGCTGCCAGCGCGCCATGTCGTCGGCCGAGAGAACGCCGCGATGCGGCGAGCCGCTGACGTCCATCACCTCCTGCGTGCGGCAGAATTTGTCGATGGCTTCCGCGACGAAGCCGTGCGACCAGGCCCTTCGCGCCCGCTCGATCTCGGCGTCGCGGCCACCGTCGCCGCTCTCGGCCTCGCTGAGAATGCGGGCGTAGGTCGCGGCCAGCGTCTTGTTGGTGAAGAGCGTGCCGGGCCTCGGCACTTCGCCATTGGGCAGGTAGACCGCGGCCGAGGTCGGCCAGTGCTTGCGGAATAGCTGCTCGACGGTCTGGATCGTGGCGCAGGCGCGCTCGACCAGGGGATAGCCATCGCGGGCGTAGGAGATCGCGGGCTCCAGCACGTCGCGCACGCGCATCGTGCCGTAGTCTCGCAAGAGCATCATCCAGGATTCGAAGGTCCCGGGCACGCAGGCGGCGAGCAGGCCGGTGCCCGGCACCATGTCGAGGCCTTCGCTCCTGTAATGCGCGATGGTGGCGCGCGCCGGCGCCGGGCCCTGGCCGCAGATCACCTCGGTGCGGCCGCGCTTCACATCGTGCACGATAACAGGCACGTCGCCGCCGGGGCCGTTCAGATGCGGTTCGACCACCTGGAGCGTGAACGCTGTGGCGACGCCGGCATCGAAGGCGTTGCCGCCCTTTTCCAGAATAGCCATGCCGACGGCGGTCGCGATCCAGTGCGTGGTGGCGACGACCCCGAACGTGCCCTCGATCTCGGGGCGCGTCGTGAAGGGATCCGGATTGACGTTGCTGGCCATGGGATTACGTTACCTTAGTTGTGGCGCGCGCAATTGATCACAGGCGATGCCGTGCCGCCAATGCGCAGGCCGCATGGCACGCGCGCGTCACGCCGGTACCGGCGCGGTGTTAACCGCATGGCAGGYGACGCCGCCGATCAGTTCCGGGGCTTCCTTGCGGCAGAGATCGAACGCCAGCGGACAGCGCGGATTGAAGGCGCAGCCGGGCGGCGGATTGATCGGATTCGGAATCTCGCCCTTGACCGGAATGCGCTGGCGGCCGCTCATCGCAAGATCGGGCACGGCGCCCAGCAGCATCTTGGTGTAGGGCATGCGCGGGCGGGCAAACAGCTCACGTCCTTCCGCGATCTCGACGATGCGGCCGAGATACATCACGCCGACGCGGCTTGCCATGTGGCGGACAACCGCAAGGTTGTGGCTGATGAACATGTAGGTCAGGCCGAACTTGTCCTGGAGATCGCGCATCAGGTTCAGGATCTGCGCCTGCACCGAGACGTCGAGCGCCGAGGTCGGCTCGTCGCAGACGATGAACTCGGCATCGGAGGCAAGCGCCCGCGCGATCGCGATACGCTGGCGCTGGCCGCCGGAGAATTCGTGCGGAAATTTCAGCCGGTCGTCGGGATGCAGGCCGACGAGGGTGAGCAGCTCGCCGACGCGCGCCTGGATGTCGCGCTCGCCCTGGATCAGGTCGAAGGCGCGGATCGGCTCGGAGATGATGGCATCGACCCGGAAGCGCGGGTTCAGGCTCGCATAGGGATCCTGGAAGATCATCTGGATGCGGCGGCGCAGCTTTCGCCGCGCCGGCGCCTGCCGCGGGTCGGCCATCGAGACGCCGTCGATCTGGACGTCGCCGGAGCTCGGCGGCAACAGGCCGACCACCATCCGCGCCACCGTGGTCTTGCCGGAGCCGGACTCGCCGACCAGCGCAAAGGTCTCGCCCTTCCTGATGTCGAAGGTGACGTTGTCGACAGCCTTGAGATATTCGAGGTGCCCGCCTTCCAGAACGCGGTTGAGCCAGGGCTTCGAGACGTCGAAGACGCGGCGCAGATTTGTGGCCTGGACGAAAGGGGCGCTCATGCTGCGCTCTCCGCCGGCACATCGTCATAGAGATGGCAGGCGACCGACTGCGCGCCCCGCGGAAGCGGCTCCGGCCGATCGACACGACAGCGGTCGAATGCGAACGCGCAGCGCGGATTGAACGAGCAGCCGCGCGGAATCGCCGACAGGCGCGGCATGGAGCCGGGAATCTGCACCAGGCGCTTGTCCTCGCCCGCGAGCGTCGGGATCGCGCCCATCAATCCTTTCGCGTAGGGATGCAGCGGGTTCCTCACGACGTCCTGTACCGGACCGATCTCGGCAACGCGGCCGGCATACATCACTGCGACGCGGTCCGAGGTTTCCGCGATCACGCCCATGTCGTGGGTCACCAGCATCACCGCGGTGCCGTGGTCGCGGCCGAGCCGCTTGATCAGCGAGATGATCTGCGCCTGCACGGAGACGTCGAGAGCCGTGGTCGGCTCGTCCGCGATGATCAGCTCCGGTTCGGCGCAGATCGCGAGCGCAATCACCACGCGCTGGCGCATGCCGCCGGAGAACTCGTGCGGATAGCCATCGATGCGCTTTTCCGGCGCGGGAATCCCGACTTCGGCGAGCAGGTCGATGGCGCGGCGGCGGGCCGCCTGTTCGGACAGATTGAGGTGGGTCCGGATCGTTTCCACGATCTGGTCGCCGACCCGGTACAGCGGATTGAGCGAGGTAAGGGGATCCTGGAAGATCATGCCGATGCGTTTGCCGCGGATGCGGCGCATCTCCTCCGGCGGCAGCTTGTCGATGCGCATGCCTGCGAGATGAATCTCGCCGCCGGCGATGCGGCCCGGCGGATCGATCAGGCCGATCACCGAAAGGCCGGTGACGGATTTGCCTGCACCGGATTCACCGACCACGCCGAGCACCTCGCCTTTGGCGATGTTGAAGGAGACGTCGTCGATGGCGCGCAGCGTGCCGCGGCGGGAGGCGAATTCCACCTGAAGATTACGTACGGAGAGAACAGGTTCGGTCATGGGCGACGCACACTCATCGAAGTTTTGGGTTGAGCGCGTCGCGCAGCCAGTCGCCGAGCAGGTTGATGGAGAGGATCAGCGCGGCGAGCGCGAGCCCCGGGAAGGCGACGATCCACCATTCGCCCGCGAACAGATAGTTGTTGCCGATTCGGATCAGCGTGCCGAGCGAGGGCATGGTGTCGGGCAGGCCGACGCCGAGGAAGGACAGCGTCGCCTCGGTGATGATGGCGAGTGCGAGGTTGATGGTGGCGATCACCAGGATCGGGCCCATCGTGTTCGGCAGCACGTGCCGCAGCATGATCACGGGAGCGGGCAGGCCGATCAACTGCGCGGCGGCCACGTAGTCCTTGTTCTTCTCGACCATCACGGAACCGCGCACGGTCCGGGCATAACCCACCCAGAAACTCAGGCCGATCGAGATCACCAGCACCACCAGCATGCTGGTGGCATCCAGCCGGTTGCCGAGGATCGATTTCGCGATGCCATTGACCAGCAGCGCGATCAGGATGGCGGGGAAGGTGAGCTGGACGTCAGCGATTCGCATGATCACGCCGTCCACCGCGCCGCCGAAATAACCGGCCATCAGGCCGAGCGCGATGCCGAGCGCACCGGCAAAGATCACGCCGGCCACGCCGACGGCGAGCGAGATACGCATGCCGTAGAGGATGGCGGAGAACACGTCACGGCCCTGCTCATCGGTGCCGAGCAGGAACGGGCTCTGGCCGTCGGCGGTCCACAGCGGCGAAATCCGCGAGTTCATCAGCTGAAGCTGCGCCGGATCGAACGGGTTCTGGACCGCGAGCACGGATGCAAAGATCGCGAGCAGGAAGAACAAGACCGTGATGGCGGCCGCAACCATGGTGAGCTTGGAGCGGCGGAAGGAATAGAAGACGTCGCTGTCGAGCGCGCGGCTGAGCCAGCCGCGGGCGGCGCGCGTCGGCTGCGTGCTCTGCTTGTCGGAATTGGAGACGACTGCGTCGGACATGCGGGCTGCCTTATGTCGCGCGGCCGACGGTCGAGCGCAGGCGCGGATCGACCACGGTGTAGAGGATATCGACCACCAGATTGATGGTGACGAAAATCAGCGAGACCATCAGCAGGTAGGCGGCCATGATCGGGATATCGACGTTTTGCACGGCCTGGACGAACAGAAGTCCCATGCCCGGCCACTGGAACACGGTTTCGGTGATGATCGAAAATGCAATAACCGAGCCAAACTGGAGCCCGGCTACCGTAATCACGGGAATGAGCGTGTTCTTCAGCGCGTGGCCGAAATGGATGGCACGGGTCGAGAGTCCCCGGGCGCGGGCGAAGCGGATATAGTCGGTTCGCAGCACTTCCAGCATCTCCGCGCGCACCAGCCGCATGATCAGGGTCATCTGGARCAGGCCGAGCGTGATCGAGGGCATGATCAGCGCCTTCAGGCCCGACAGCGTGAGCAGGCCCGTCGTCCACCAGCCGAGCCTGACCACCTCGCCGCGGCCGAACGAGGGCAACCAGCCCAATGTCACCGCGAACAGATAGATCAGGAGGATGCCGATCAGGAACGTCGGCAGCGAGATGCCGATCAGCGAAACCGCCTGGAATAATTTGGCGAGCGCGGTGTCGCGCTTCAGCGCCGAATAGACGCCCATCAGGATGCCGAACACCATTGCAAATACGGTCGCGCAGATCGCAAGTTCCAGCGTCGCGGGCATGCGCTCCATCAATAGCGTCGAGACCGGCTGGCGGAACTGATAGGAGATGCCGAACTTGAACTGCGCGGCGTCGCCGAAATAGCGCACGAACTGCACCGGCACGGGATCATCGAGGCCGAGCGACTTGCGCACGGCTTCGCGTTCGGCCGCCGACGTGTCGATCGAGACGATCTGGTTCACGGGATCGCCGGCGAATCGGAACATCGAGAACGCGATGATGCCGACGGCGAACATGACGCCGATAGCCWGAACGGCGCGGCGAAGAGTGAAAGCGAGCATTTCTTCCACTGTCCTTGGGTGTGCTTGCAGCCGACGTCTTTGTCAGCCGGAAAAAGGAAAGGTCCCGGAAGCCTGACGCTCCCGGGACCTTGTGTTCAACTGACGCTATTCCTTCTTGGTCGCCCAGTGGAACATGACCAGGTTGTCGGCGCGCTGCGGCAGGTTGACCTTCTTCGATACGCCCCAGGCCAGCGCCTGCTGGTRCAGCGGGATGTAGGACCAGTCCTTGTTGCCGATTTCGTAGGCCTGCTTGATCAGCTGGTTGCGCTTGGCGGTGTCGGTTTCGACCAGCACCTTGTCGGTGATGGCGTCGAACTCCTTGTTGCAGTAGCCGCCGAGATTGGCCTCGCCCCGCGAGGATTTCGCATCGTCGCGGCAGCCCATGATGTCAAAGAGCACGTTGTGGGAGTCCATCGTGCTCGGCGTCCAGCCGAGCATGTAGAACGAGGTCTGGTAGCCGCCTTGCTTCAGCACCTTGGCGAAGTACTGCGCCTTCGGCTGCGCCAGCAGATTGATCTTGACGCCGATGCGGGCGAGCATGCCGACGACGGCCTGGCAGATCGCGGCGTCGTTGACGTAGCGATCGTTCGGGCAATCCATGGTGACCTCGAAGCCATCGGGATAACCGGCCTCGGTCAGGAGCTTCTTGGCGCCGTCGGGATCGAATTTCGGCCGCGTGAACTCCTTGGACAGTATGAACAGCTCCGGCGCGATCATCAGCGCCGACGGCGTCGCCAGCCCGCGCATCACGCGCGTCTTCGATGATGAAGGGACCGGTGCCGTTCTCATGAAGCGAGGCGTAGCTCGGCGTGGTCGCCGCCACCGGCGTCGGGTCGACGACGTTGTTCTCCTCGGCCCATTTCTTGTCCATGATGTACCAGACATCCCACGCGTTATGCAGGATGGGGTTGGGCGAGGGCAGGACGAAATCGACGGTGTAGTCGTCGACCTTGACCACCTTGACGTCGGGCGCAAGGCGGGTCTGCATGTTCGACCCCTTCTTGCGGACGCGATCGGCCGAGAACACCACGTCGTCGGCGGTGAAGGGGTCGCCGTTGTGGAATTTCACGCCCTTGCGCAGGTGGAAGCGCCAGCGGGTCGGCTCCGGGGTTTCCCAGCTTTCCGCCAGCGCCGGAATGATCTTGAGGTCTTTGTCGCGCGCGGTGAGGCCTTGATAGACGTGACCGAGATGGGCGTGGGTGGTGCTCTCGTTGAGCGTATAGGGATCGAGCGACTTCAGGTCACCCTGGTTGGCATAACGTAGCGTCTGGCTCGACGCCGGCGAGACCGCCAACGCAAGCGTACCGGCGAGCGTCGCCGCAAACAGAGTCCGTCCGACTGACATTCTTAACCCTCTCCACTCTGCCGCGCCGTGATTTTTTGATTGTTCGGCGGGGCTGATCGATCCATGTTGCCCAGAGTTCACGACCCGTGCAAGCGCCATTCCAGCAAGGAACGCGCCAAGTTGCACCGCTGTGCAGCAATGCTGACCGGCAATCTAGGGGAGGTCGGCGCGCGAATGACATTCGACTTTCGACCTGTGAAGTCCCGGGATAAAGGGAAACTGGCCCTGTCGGCCGTTGGCGTCTCGGCCGTCCGCGCTGCGGTCGCGGCCGAGCGATCTGATTGACCATACCCGCCGATTGCGGGAGCCTGCGCCCCGCAGCGCGTCCGAGGTCGCTTGCGTTGCACACCGTGTCGCGGCGATACTCCGTCAGACTGCTCGAATCTCATCCGGAGGGGACATGAAAGTTAACATCGAAATCGACTGCACCCCCCTCGAGGCCCGTCAGTTCTTCGGATTGCCGGACGTCTCGCCGATGCAGATTGCCGTCATGGACAAGCTACAGCAGCAGGTCCTGAGCAATATCGACAAGGTCTCGCCGGAATCGCTGATCCAGAGCTGGTTCACTTTCGATCCGAAGATCGCCGAGCGGTTTCAGGACATGTTCGTCACCATGGCCGGCCTCGGCGGAACGCGTAGCAGCGACAAGAAGAAATAATGGCGCCCGGGCGGGACGGGCCGCAACCGTCAGACCGGCTTCGTCCGCCGGGCCTTGGTTTGCTGCTCGCCGAAGCCCGCGGGCTGTTCGAGTTCAACGCCAGCCTGCTGTTGTCGCCGGTCCTGATGCGCGCGCCCAGGGGTGACGGCCATCCGGTGCTGACGTTGCCCGGCTTTCTCGCCAGCGATCTTTCGATGGCGCCGATGCGGCGCTATCTCAGTGAGCTCGGCCATGAGGCACATGCCTGGCGGATGGGCCGCAATCTCGGCGGACTGGGGCGGATGCGGGAGGCCCTTCGTGCCCGCCTCGCCGAGATCCACGCCGCGACGGGGCGCAAGGTCAGCCTGGTCGGATGGAGCCTCGGCGGCGTCTATGCCCGCGATCTCGCGCTCCAGGCGCCCGACATGGTCCGTTACGTCGTGACGCTCGGCAGTCCTTTCGCCAACGATGTGCGGGCGACCAATGCCACGCGGCTCTACGAGGCGCTGTCCGGCGAGCGGGTCGATGATTTTGCCGACCTGCGCGAGGCGATCGCCGGCGATCTGCCGGTGCCGGCGACGTCGATCTATTCCCGCGCCGACGGTGTCGTGAACTGGCGGACCTGCCTGTTGCGCCCTTCGGACCGGGCCGAGAACATCGAGGTGCACCTGGCGAGCCATATCGGGCTCGGCGTGAACCCCGCAGCGCTGTGGGCCGTGGCGGACCGGCTGGCGCAACCGGAGGGGGAATTCTCGCCATTTGACCGGGCAGGGCCGTTTGCCATTGCATATGCCCCGCCGGAGCGGGCAATATCGGCCTGACGAGAAGCGCCGTCCAAGGCGCCCGTCAAATCTTGCGGGAGGGAACTATGGCTGACGGTAAGAAGCTGTCGTCGCTGGATGCGTCGTTTCTCTATCTGGAAACGCCGGAAATGCCGATGCATGTCGGCAGCATGGCGATCTTTCGCCTGCCCGACGATTACAAGGGCGACTTCTTCGAAGACTTCAAGGCGATGATCGTCTCGCGCCTGCACATCGCGCCGATCCTGAAGGCGCGGCTGGAGAAGGCGCCGCTCGACATCGATCATCCCTCCTGGGTCGAGGACGATCAGTTCGACATCGACCGTCACATCTTCCGCGCCAGCCTGCCGCAGCCGCGCGACCGCGCCACGCTCGAGCGCATCGTCGGCTGGATGCACGCCAAGCTCCTGAACCGCGCCCGCCCGCTCTGGGAGTTCTACGTGTTCGAGGGCATGAAGGACAACGAGGTCGGGCTCTATTCCAAGATGCACCATGCCGCCATCGACGGCGGTGCCGGTGCGGCGCTGACCAACATGATCTACGACATCTCGCCGATCCCGCGGAAGGTCGATCCGCCGGCGGCGGGAGCCAAGCCCGGACAGGAGCCGCGCGACATCGCCGCCAACCTGCTCGATTCCTACCAGCAGCTCTTCAGCCAGCCGCTCGATGCTTCGGCCGCTGCGAAGAACCTGCAGCTGCCGCGCACCGGCAAGAGCGACATCGGCTCGATCCTGTTCGACAATGCGATGTACCAGATCGAGAGCGCGGTGCGCTTCGCCGGCAACATCCCGACCGTGCTCAAGAGCGTGTCCGACGTGCTCGGCAAGGTCGCCGATCCGAAGTCGCGCGAGAGCCTGGCCAGCATGGTGTCGCCGCCGACCATGCTCAACAAGACCATCTCCTCGGAGCGCAGCTTCGCCGGCGTGTCGATCCCGCTGTCACGGGCGAAGGCGCTGGCCAAGCAGGCCGGCGGCAAGCTCAACGACGTCGTGCTGGCGCTCGCCTCCGGCGTGGTCCGCCGCTATCTCCAGCAATACGGCACGCTGCCGGCGAAATCCTTGACCGCCGCCGTGCCGATCTCGCTGCGCGAGGAAGGCAACACCGAGGCCAACAACCAGGTGTTCGGCATGATCTGCGCGATCGCGACCAACATCGACGATCCCAAGGCGCGACTGGAGGCGATCATCGCGCAATCGACCAAGTCCAAGGAGATGTCGCATCCGCTGCGCGCCCTGATGCCGCAAGTGTCCAACATCTCGATGCTGGGTGCGCCGATCATGGTGCAGATCCTGGCGCTGCTCTACAGCCGCTCGAACCTGTCGGACGTGCTGCCGCCGGCCGCCAACATCACGGTCTCCAACGTGCCCGGGCCGCGGCAGACGCTCTACGCCGCGGGTGCCGAACTGTTGCACATCTTCCCGGTGTCGATCTCGACGCACGGGCAGGCGCTCAACATCACCGTGCAGAGCTATCGCGACCAGCTCGATTTCGGTTTCATTGTCGGCGCCAACATCATTCCGCATGTGCAGGTGATGTGCGACATGCTGCCCGAGGAGTTTGCTGCGCTGGAGGCGGCCTATGCGCCGCCAGCGGCCGACGTCAAGGGCGCTGCTGAGTAGGAATGTCCCGATGATCGAAATGCCGCCGCTCAAGTTCGTGCAGACGAACGGAATCCGCATGGGTTATTACGAGGCCGGTCCGGTCTCCGACACCCCGC
>NZ_JBFUES010000345.1:0-7002 GCF_056403875.1 Bradyrhizobium sp. P2_E8 | reverse complement strand
GCACATTGCCGTCTGCCGGTGCATCAACCGGATCCGGGTGGTAGCCGATCTGCCCCGCCACCAGCCCGGTCTCGCAGTTGTGGCACACCCCCGTTCGACACGACCATCGCACCGGGACGTCGCAAGCCTCGGCCAGCTCGAGCAAGCTCTGAAAGGATGGCCCCCAGCGGACATTGAGTCCGGAACGCGCGAACGAAACCGTAGGTCCCGAGCCGGGAGGTCCCGCCGGTACATGCGGCGGGCGGCGTGGCGGAGCGGCAATGCCCGGGGGGCTGGAGGGGCCGGGGCCGAATATCTCGGTGTGGATGCGATCTTTGGCGACGCCCAAGGCCGCAAGGCCTGCCGACAGATCGCTCATGAAGCTGGTCGGTCCGCAAATATAGAAATCACCATCGCGCGGCAGATTCAGTTGCTCAAGCACGCGCATGTCCAGGCGGCCACGGACGTCGAAATTAACATTGGGGCGATCCGCCGGATCCGGAGAGCTGTAGCAGATCCGGCTGTGGCGGTGGGGGAGCGCCGCCAGCAGCTCGCGCGCCTCGTTGGCAAACGGATGTTCGCGGCCGCTGCGGGTTCCGTACAGCCACCAGACGTCTCGCGTCGTTGCTTCGGCCGCCAACGCATGGAGCATCGCGAGCACCGGCGTGACTCCAATGCCGGCGCTCAACAGGACGACAGGCGTGTCGCCTTGCCGCAATGTGAAGCTGCCGCGCGCCGCGCTGGCCTCCACGATGTCGCCGACCTTCAGCTCATCGTTGATATAGGTGCTGGCCGCACCATGGGCTCCCCGTTTGACGCTCACGCGATAAGACGCGGTGCCAGGCTCGCCGGACAGCGAATAGCTGCGCATCAGCGCAGAAGCAGATGTCGGCCCCAGCCGCAACACGACGAATTGTCCGGGCAGAGCGGCGGCGATGGGTTGCCCGTCTGTGGGCTCGAGCACCAGCGAAATCACGTTACGCGTCTCGCGCTCCTTGCGAGACACGCGAAGCGGACGAAACCCACGCCACGGAGGTGCCGTGCTGGATGCGAGACCGAGGCCGGCATTTCCCGTCGCCGCACCGTCCTTGCGCTCCTGCTTCAGCAAGGCCTCGAAAGAGCGGTGCCAGCCGGCGCTCAGTGCAGGGATGCGCAGTGCGCGCTCCAGTCGAGCGGCCGGGTGGCCGGGCAGGTAGAGCAGGGCGTCGATCTCGGACACGCTCATCTGTTCGGGCCCGGACGCGACGAGCGTGATCTCGTCGCCGGCCCTCACTTCGCCTTCCTCCAGCACGCGGAAATAGAAGCCCGGCCTGCCGTGCTTGACCAGCAGCGCGGCCATTTCAGGCTCGTTCATGCGGATGCCGAGCCGGTAACAAGTGACGCGCGTCTGCGTCACCTCGAATACGGCTCCGCCGATCCGGTACCGGTCTCCGATACAGACCGCTGCATCCGGCAGGCCATCGACGGTGAAATTTTCTCCGAACTGCCCGTACACGAAGTCGTTCCTGCCGAGGTGGCGTTCCCAATACCGATAGGAGTCGAGCTGATAGACATAGACGGCGCGCCGCTCACCGCCGTGGCCGCCGAGGTCCCCTTGTCCGTCGCCGTCAATGTTGAGCCGGCGCACCATGCGCGGCCCCTCGACCGGCGTTTTCCAGATGCTGGTATGGACGGTTTTACCTTGCCAGACGATGTCCCGCGGCAAGCCCACATTGACCGACAACAAGCGTCCCATCGTGTTGCTCCTCACGACGATCACCGTACTCTCGATCCGGAACAGAAGCCTCGATCGACTGTACCCGCTATGTGCATGGCGCCGTCCGCTTGGCACGCCAGGCGGCAGCTCCTCGCCTCCGGATGATAAAAAGGGCCGCACCCAAAAGCACGATGACCGCCGCGGCTGCCATGCCTCCGCGGGCGAGCGCGAGCAGTGGCGAGGAAGGGCCGCCCCAGCGTACCTCCGCGACCTGTTGTTCGGTGATGATGGTATCGGCCGACCCATAGTGCGTGAGCACGTAGTTGCCCAGCGCCGCGATGTTGCGATCGCTGAGCGGATTGGCGTCGGTCGGGTGACCGCCGAAGCCCGGCATGAAGGCTTGTCGTTCCGACGTGGTGCGGTTTACGCCATACAGGATGGTCGCAATGAGGTTGGTCGCGTTCCTCGCTCCGGTGGCCGAGTTCGAGAACAGGCTCGGGTAGTAGCCATCCTTGCTGCCTTGACCCTCAGTCGAATGGCAGGAGGCGCAATTGCCTTGAAAGAGCTCCGCGCCGCCGGGATCGGACTCGCTATCGGACCTGATGCCGTCACGCCCGCGCAACTGAGCGAGCGCGGAGGACATCTTCCCGGCCGAGAAACGGGAAACCCGGTCGGCCGGATCGCGAACGACCGGGATAGTCTTGATATACGTCGCGATAGCGTCGAGGTCTGCGGCAGCAAGGTGCTGGAAGCTATCCTCGACCGCTTCGCCCATGCTGCCGGCTGCTTGCGCTTTTCCGGACAGGTGTCCCGTGTGCAGATACGCAATGAGCTCTTCCTTGGTCCAGCGCCCAATGCCGCTGATCGGATCCGGCGTGATGTTTGGCGCGTACCAGGGCCCGACCTGCGCGCCCGACAAGGCACGGCTATCCTCATCTTGCATGAGAAGGCCGCGCGGCGTGTGGCAGGTGCCGCAATGCGCTGCGCCCTGCACGAGGTAGGCGCCCCGGTTCCATTCTGGCGATTGATTTCGGTCCGGCACGAAGGGTCCCGAGTCCAGGAACAACAGATTCCAGGCGATCATGGAGGCACGGATATTCATCGGGAACGGAAGGCTCGTCGATGGCGGGCGTTGTTCGACCGGCTCTACTGCTCGGGTGAAGTACAAATAGAGCGCGCGGACGTCCTCTTCGGTGAACTTGGCATAAGATGTGTACGGCATCGCAGGATAGAGGTTCGCGCCATCGCGCCGAATGCCGCGCCGGAGCGCCTGCGAAAACTCCTCCTCCGTGTAGCGCCCAATTCCGAAATCCGTCGACGGTGTGATATTCGTCGAATAGATGGTGCCAAGCGGCGTGCCGATGGGCAGTCCGCCCGCGAAGGGTTTGGCGCGAGGTGCCGTATGGCAGGCGGCGCAGTCAGCGGCGATTGCCAGGTATTCTCCGCGCTTGATCTCGGCGGCCGCTTGATGGGGCGGATCGGCTGCACGACAATTGCCGGCGAGCGCGGTAGCAGCGAAAATGATGAGCAGCGCGCCGAGGTGGGGGCTGGGATTGCTCATGGTCAGCCGTGCTTCAGTTGATTGACGATCGCGTCCGCGGCCTTCAGCGCCAGCGCTGTCATGGTGAGTGTACTGTTCGAAGCCGTCGCGCTGGGCATCGCACCGCCGCCAGGCAAGAACAGGTTGGGATGATCGTGCGCACGACAGTCGGTATCAACCACCACCGTCGCCGGTTCGGTCCCCATGATACAGCCGCCCATGATGTGGTCGCTGTTGAGAAATTCGGGAGACAGCTGGAACTTGGTGGCGCCGAGTTCGGCTGCCAGCCGTCGCAGTCGTGGTACGGTGTATTCCTCGGCACTTCGACGCACATAGTCGCCGACATCGTAATGGATGTTTGGTTTATTGATGCCGAGCCAGTCCTTCTGGCTGGACAGCGTCAGGCGGTTATTCGCCGAAGGCAGGATCTCATGCTCGACGGTCAATCTTGCGGTACAGGCGGAAAGCCGCCGGATCTCTGCATCCAGGGCCTTGCCCACCAGGCCCTTCTTCAGCGCGGCGGCCGCGCCGAGCGGACTACGGGCGAAATTCTCCATACGGAACATCGCGCCGGCATGGCGGCCGCGGAAGTCACCTTGCGTGGTATTGAGAATGCTGCTGCTCTGGACCGGCCCGACGCCCGTCCAGAGGGGCTCCTGCAGCTCCAGCTCCGCTGTGAGCTTCGGCTGATCCATCATGTTGCGACCAACCTGATCGGAGCTGTTCGCCACGCCGTTCGGGTTGCGTTCGTCCTTTGACAGCAACAGCAGCTTTGGCGTTTCGATGCCGTTGCAGGCAATCACGAAGAGCCGGCCGGTCACCCTGTGCGAGCGCTTGTCTGGATCGAAGAAGTGAACCGCCTGGATCGAGTTCTTCTCGTCCGTCTCGATTCGATAAACGACCGCATTGGCCAGAATTTTTCCGCCCTTGGCCTCGATCTTCGGTAAGGCCGTCGCCGCATCATATTTCGCGGCGATCGGGCATACTGGAAAACAGTTGTTGTTACCGCAACACGCTGGCCGGCCGTCATAGGAGACGCCGCTGTTGCGGGCCTGGGGTGCGGGCAGGTTGATCATCCCGAGTTTCGCCGCGGCCTCTGTGAAACGATGCTCACCCGGACCGAAGGGAATTGGGCCCATGGGATAGGGCTTTGAGCGCTTTCCATTCGTCGGCCACTGCAACATCGGGTCGGATGGACCGCTGACGCCGATCGCRTATTCCGCGCGTGTGTAGTAGGGCTCGATGATTTCGTGGCCGAACGGCCAGTCCCGGCCGACCCCGTACAGGCTCCTCAGGCGCATGTCCTCGGGCGTTAGACGCCAGCAGATTCCGGCCCAGTGCCAGGTCGCGCCGCCTGCGTAGCGGACGTAGCCCTGCAGATAGGCGCGGGCATTCGGCCCTTCCAGTTGAAGATACTGCTCCTGCTCGCTGGCCGTGCGGGTTTCGAGGTGCGGCGCCCATGGCTTCGGCGGGTACGGCGCATTCCAGTGAAACAGACGCAGGCTCGGCGGGAGGTTGCGGAAATTCTCGACGATTCGCCAACGATCGACGCGAGGCCCCGCTTCGAGCATCAACACGGACAGACCTGCATCAACAGCCTGTTGCGCGATCAGGCAACCGACCACGCCGGTTCCGACGACGACGATGTCCGCGCTGTGGTCGTTTGCCATCTGAATAACTCCTCGCTCGCGAGCATCGCATTCAAAATTCTGGCATGTTGCTCAGTGGAGGCGCATCGGCCGTCCATCGGTTCGGCCCCGAGATCGCATAGGAGGGAATGGTCATGACGTCCCTCGTCGGCCCGTACATGAGCGCGTACTCATAGGCGAACACCTCGGCGTCGGGAGCGCCCGTGACGACGCCGAGATACCAGGCGGAAATGATCGCGAGTGCAGTATCTTTGAGCGGACCATCTGGTACGTCGGCGAAGAAGTCTTCGACAACGCGCGCGTTCTTAGCTCGGGCGATGGAAAGGAGGCCGTCAATTTGCTGCAACAGCGCAGGATTCAAGGCCATCATCGCAGCGCCCATGCGGCTTCCGATCTCTGCTTTCAGGCGGTGGGGGACCAGCAGAGATGAAATCTCCATGAACCGCGCCGCAGCTTCATCGGACCACAAGGCCGGCGCTGCAACGGCCGGCAGCGTTGGCAGAGCGGCAATCGCGCCAAATAGCAGCCCGCCGACCAACACGTCGCGGCGGCGAGTGAGACTGAAGGCCGTGGGACAGTCGTCCGGGTAGGAATCGGACATATCCGTACCTCTCGCTGTTAGCATTGTGCTGCAGGCCCGTTGACGCCGATCACCCGCCGGCGCATTTGATCGATCTGATCCGTGATGTGATCTCTCCCGCGCAAGTCAAATTCGCAAGGAGAGTGCGCGGCTCCCGCTGCTCGCAGCCAGCGTGCGGGCCAGTCTCCACCTGGGGAATGTGAAGCGGGCCCTGAGCGATCTTCCGGGAGGTGGTGCTCCCATGGGCCCGTGCCGATCTCACCCAGCTTCGCCAGCAGTGTGCTTGCGGCCGGACCTGACGAATGCGGGTTCTGTCCCGTGATCAACTGGCCGCCGCTGGCGACGGGGGCGCCCAACCTTTCGAGCCTCAAGATGTCCATGACTCTCGCCCTTTGCCTCGTTCGGATGGATCTTCAGCCGAGCACGATGCGTGCCGGCGCGAACTCGCTCGAACTCGTGACGTTCCTCGTTACTCATGGCGGCACTCTGTACGGGAGGCCGGCTGTTAGCACGTTATGCGTTGTTAGACTTTGCGAGTGGACGCCGCGCGTACAGCTTCCCGTATTGCCCTGCGTAGACATCACCGCAATGCCAGGAGCAGTCTGCAGCTGCATCTCCGCCCGGCTGCCGAGTCGCGCACCTTCGAGGGACGCGAGTGCCTGCTGCGTCCAGCGACAGAACTCTAGAAAAAGTTGCCCGGCTGAGACAGCTCAAGCGCGGAAGCAATGGTGTTGGCGACAAGCTTGTCGTCCCCGAAGCGGTGCAATGGGTGCCGCAAACGTTGGTCTTACGCGTCAAATTGGGCTTAGAAGAGAAAGGCTTAAAGGATATTCGGGAGGTTCGGACGTGATGCGGTTGCGTCAGGCGGACACCGTCAATCGCTTTGCATCATAACAAAATCTTGCAACGTCTAACGAGCCAAAGCCGGCCGCCTTACGCAGGATGGCGTGGGTGAAGACGTATCTCGAGCGGGGAGGTGAGATGTAGCGTGACAGTTGTGACGCCCGCGCCCGGCGCTGGGTCGATCGGATAAGCGGGCTCTGCCTGTCAGGACATTGAAGCATCGGGCCTGCACTGTGTGGCCTGCATTTTCGGGCGATTTGATCGAAGGGGCCCCCGCCTTGAGGGGCATGGGTGATCTTGGTGAACTGCGACACGACCAAACCAGTTGCACGGCCTGTTGCTCCCCCGGATGCCTTTGCTTTCGGGCCCTTCCGGATTGTTCCGAAGGAACGCCTGCTCGAGCGCAATGGTGCGTCCGTTCCCCTTGGCAGCCGCGCGTTCGATCTGCTCTGTCTGTTGGTTGACCGTGCCGGCGAAGTCGTCGGCAAAGCCGACCTTATCGCGAGGGCTTGGCCCGGCCTGACGGTCGACGAGGGCAGCCTGCGCTTCCATGTCGTCCAGCTGCGCCGCGCTCTGGATGACAGCAAGGGTGGCGAGTCCTACGTGGTCAACGTTCCCGGCCGCGGGTATTGTTTCGTCGCTCCGGTTCACAACGCGGCGATGCCGATGCGATCGAATCCGCGTGATCTGGCGGCCAATCAGCGGGCTCAAGGGC
>NZ_JBFUES010000344.1:0-7024 GCF_056403875.1 Bradyrhizobium sp. P2_E8 | reverse complement strand
GGCCTCGACCGTGCGGCGAAAGTCGTGCGAATAGATCCGGATTTGGGGATCGCTCCGGCGCCGCAACGTCGCGTGCGCATACATCTTGATCGTGGCGTTGATCACCGCGCCGCCGTCATTTTCCACGAAGTAGTGCGTGAGATCGGTGCCGCCGCCGGAGAAGGAGATGCGGACCGGCGAGCGGGCGCGGGCGAACACCTCGCTCTCCTCCGACAGGTTGAACAGCTCGCGGCTGAACACGTCGACCAGCCGGCCCTCGGTATCGAGGATTGGTACGACGTGGACGCGCTGGTCGAGCAGCTTGAGAATCTGCTCCCGCGGCCCCCCGGCTTGCGCCCAGACGAAGTTGTGGTTGATGCAGGCTGCCACCCGGTCGTGGATCGTGATGCCCGCCAGCATCCGCCGGCGGATGTCGCCATCGGTCACCGCGCCGACGATTCGTCCGCCCGGATCCTGCGCGAAGAGGATGCCGAGCCTGTTGGCGTTGAGGCGCCGGAAGGCTTCCTCAATCGTCTCTGCCTCGGCGATGGTGAGATGGCTCGTTTCTGCCAATGGTATGGATCCAAAAAGGGGAAGGAATTTCAGGCCCTTAACCCCGCGGCGAGCCCGCCGAAAGCGTCGCATTTTTCGAGTTGTTAGATACGGCAGGGGGGCGGATCATGCAAGTTTCCCGGAATCGAGCGCGTTCGCGCCGCAAATGGGCGCGTCAGCGCCGGAACCGTTGTGGGGACGGATCGAGCTGCCCGGTCTACGGCTCGCCTTGCCTTGCCGTCTGCTTTGCCTGTAATTGACGAGCTTGGCACTTGCGGAAGGTCGGCTTTGCCTAGGTCGGCCCCGTCGCGATCACCGGCGTTTACCGGTATGATGAAGGCTCTGCATGATTAGATTTGGGCTGCTCGGCTGCGGGCGAATTGCCAAACGCCACTCCGACCTCTTGGGCGGCAATTACGTAGAAGGTGCGAGCCTCGTTGCGGTCTGCGATCCCGTCCGCGCACGCGCCGACGCCATTGCCGGAAAATTCCGCGTGCCGGCGGTCTACGACATGGATGACTTTCTCGCCCGCAAGGACATCGACGCGGTCGCGGTGCTGACACCAAGCGGGCTGCATCCGGCACACGTCATCGCTTGCGCCAAGGCCGGCAAGCATGTCGTCGTCGAGAAGCCGATGGCGCTCCGATTACAGGATGCCGACGACATGATCCGGGCCTGTGACGGTGCAGGCGTGAAGATGTTCGTCGTCAAGCAAAACCGCTTCAACGTGCCCGTCGTCAAGGCGCGTGAGGCACTCGATGCCGGCCGCTTCGGCAAGCTGATTCTCGGCACCGTGCGCGTGCGCTGGTGCCGCGATCAGGCCTATTACGACCAGGACTCCTGGCGCGGCACCTGGGCCTATGACGGCGGCGTGCTCACCAACCAGGCGAGTCATCACATCGATATGCTGGAGTGGTTCTTCGGCGACGTCGTCAGCGTGCATGCGCGCGGGATGACGGCGCTCGCGAAGATCGAGACCGAGGATACTGCGGTTGCGACGTTGAAGTTTCGTAACGGCGCTCTCGGAATTGTCGAGGCCACCACTGCGGCGCGACCGACCGATCTGGAGGGATCGCTCTCGATACTCGGGGAAAAGGGCACGGTGGAAATCTCCGGCTTCGCGGTCAATCAGATCCGGCATTGGCGCTTCGTCGACGAGCTGCCGTCCGACAAGGACGTGGTCGAAAAATTCTCGGTCAATCCGCCCAACGTCTATGGCTTCGGCCATCAGGCCTATTATCGCCATGTGGTCGACTGCCTGGTGAACCAGCGCGCCGCGCTGGTCGACGGCCTCGAGGGCCGCAAGAGCCTGGAACTGATCTCCGCTCTCTATGAATCCATTGAGACCGGCGCGGAGGTACCGCTACGATTTACACCGCGGCTGAGCCGCCTGGGTGTCGTCACGTGAACAAGCCGGACATCCATCAGGCCGCTATTCGCGATGTCGCGTTCGGTGCCGGCGTCAAGGTCGTCGAGCCTTGCAATCTCTATGGCTGCAAGATCGGCGATGACTGCTTTGTCGGCCCGTTCACCGAGATTCAGAAGGGCGTGGTGATTGGCGCGCGCACCCGTGTGCAGTCGCATGCCTTTGTCTGCGAGCTGGTGACGATCGGCGAGGACTGCTTCGTCGGCCATGGCGTGATGTTCGTCAACGATACGTTTTCGACCGGTGGCCCGGCGCGGGGCCGCAAGGAACTGTGGCGCGAGACGGCGATCGGCAATCGGGTGTCGATCGGCTCGAACGCCACCATCCTGCCGGTGAAGATCGTGGACGACGTCGTGATCGGCGCGGGCTCCGTGGTTACCAAGGACATTACGACGTCGGGCACTTATGCCGGCAATCCGGCGCGCCGGCTGTAGACCGGTAACTGAGGAAATACGATCGATGGCCGTGCCTTTTGCCGATCTACATCTGCAGCATCAGACCATCAAGAGCGAGATCGATGCTGCAATCGCGGGCGTGATCGGTGATAGCGCGTTCATTCGCGGCAGCTATGTCGATGCCTTCGAACGGGAATTCGCCGAGGCAGCCCAGGTGAAGCATTGCGTGTCCTGTGCCAACGGTACCGATGCACTCTATCTCGCCATGAAGGCCCTGAAGGTGAAGCCGGGTGACGAGGTGATCACAACGGCGCATTCGTGGATTTCGACTGCGGCGATGATCACCCATGCCGGGGCTACGGTCGTGTTTTGTGACATTGACGGCGCGACCTTCACGATCGATCCGGCGGCGATCGAGGCTGCGATCACGCCGCGCACCGTTGGCATCATCCCCGTCCATCTTTACGGCCAGCCCGCCGATATGGACGCGATCATGGCGATCGCAGCCAGGCATGGATTGTGGGTGGTCGAGGATTGCGCCCAGGCGCATCTGGCGCGCTATAACGGGCAGATGGTGGGTACATTCGGCGCGGCCGCAACCTATTCGTTCTACCCAGGCAAGAATCTCGGTGCGATGGGGGACGCCGGCGCGGTGGTCACCAATGACGGCGGACTCGCCGAGCACATGACGATGTTGGCGCGCCATGGCGGGTTGGTGAAGCACCAGCACCAGATCGAGGGCATCAACAGCCGGCTCGATGGTCTGCAGGCGGCCATCCTGTCGGCGAAGCTGCCGCATCTGGCGGCCTGGACCGAAGCACGACAGTCCGCCGCGAAAGTCTACGACGCAGGACTCGGTCAAATCGAGGACATCGTGGTGCCTGCGGTCGCGCCCAGGCGCGGTCACGTCTACCACCTCTATACGATCCGCCATCCGCGCCGTGATGCATTGGCCGCCCATCTCAGGGCCAATGGTGTGCAGACGGCAGTCAACTACCCCACTGCATTGCCATTTCTGCCCGCCTATCAGCGGCTCGGGTACCGCACGGAGCAATTTCCAAACGCATATCGCGACCAGGCGCAGATCTTGTCGCTCCCGATGTTTGCCGAAATCACCCGTCCGCAGCAGGACGAGGTGATAGATCTGGTTCGGAAATTCTAGCGCTCGTCCGCGATCACCTTGCCGTCGTTCGGCAGCGTGCCGGGGCCGACCAGCTCGACCGCGCCGCCGAGCTTTGTCACCATCCGCAGTGTGCTCGCGATCTCCTCGCGCAGAGCCTCATTTGCCGCCGCCGTCTCCGCTTTCAGCGTCATTGCATCGGTCTCGCCCTGGCGCGTGACGACGAGACGCAGCCGGCCGAGTGCGGAATGCCGCTTGYCGATCTCGGCGACCTGCTCGGGCCGGACGAACATGCCCTTCACCTTGGTGGTCTGGTCGGCGCGGCCCATCCAGCCCTTGATCCGCATGTTGGTACGACCGCATTTGCTTGGGCCCGGTAGCGCCGCGGTGAGGTCGCCGAGGGCGAGACGAATCCAGGGATGGTGCTGGTCGAGCGAGGTGACGACGATCTCACCGACGTCGCCTTCCGCAACGGGATCGCCGGTGCCGGGCTTGACGATCTCCATGATCAGGCCCTCGTTCACGACCATGCCCTCGCGCGCCTCCGTCTCGAAGGCGACGAGACCGAGATCGGCGGTGCCGAAGGCCTGGTAGGCGTCGATGCCGCGCGCCTTGATCTCGGCCTGGAGCGAGGGCGGGAAGGCCGCACCCGAGACCAGCGCACGCTTGATCGAGGAGACGTCGCGGCCCGCGGTGGCCGCTGCATCGAGCAGGATCTTCAGGAAGTCCGGCGTGCCGCTATAGCCGACCGGCCGGTAGGCCTCGATCAGCTCGAATTGCTGCTCGGTATTGCCGGGCCCGGCCGGAATCACCGCACAGCCGAGCGCGCGCGCGGACGAGTCGAAGATGAAGCCGCCGGGGGTGAGGTGGTAGCTGAAGGTGTTGAGCACGATGTCGTCGGGCCGGAACCCGGCCGCGAACAGCGCCCGTGCGCCGCGCCAGGGATCGGCCTGCCGGCCCTCCGGCTCGAAGATCGGACCCGGGGAGGTGAAGAGCCGTGCGAACGAGCCCGGTGCCGCCGCCACGAAGCCGCCGAAGGGCGCGGAGGCCTTGTGCAGGGCCGGCAGTTCCGACTTGCGCAGCACCGGCAGGCACGCCAGCGCCGCGCGCGTGGTCACCGTGGCCGGATCCAGCCCCTTGAGCCGGTCGGCATAGGCGGGCGCCGTCATCGCGCTACGCAGCACGCCCGGCAGGTGCGAAAACAGCTCGGCCTCGCGCGCGGCTTGCTCGCGCTTCTCGAGGGCGTCGTAATGGGCGGTCATGGCTGATCTTTCCGGGTTGGCATCCGTTGCACGCCGCCGCCGGCATCGGTATCAGACGGCCATTGTCGGGACGTGGAGAGAGCGAGATGGCGGACGAGCGGATCACGGCGGCGGAGGAGACGGCCGGCGTCGTCGCGCGCCTGAAACGTCGCATGATCGACGACGCGATGCCTCTGTGGTCGACCGTCGGCTGGGACCATGTCGCGGGCGGTTTCATCGATCGGCTGCACCGCGACGGCACGGCGGATGCCGCCGCGCCGAGGCGCGTGTTCGTGCAGGCCCGCCAGATCTACTGCTACGCCAAGGCGGCGCAGATGGGCTGGTATCCTGAGGGGCGCGCCATCGCGCTGAAGGGGCTGGAGCACCTGCTGGCACGCGCGAAGGCGCCCGACGGCCGGCCGGGCTATGTGCACCGGCTGACGCCGGATGGCGCGGTGCTGGACGCCCGGCGCGACGCCTACGACCACGCCTTCATCCTGTTTGCGCTTGCGACCGTCTACGCGCTCGACAAGGACGCGCAGGTTCGCGCCGAGATCGACGCGCTGCTCGCCTTCCTCGACGGCCATCTGCGCTCGCCGCATGGCGGCGTCCACGAGGGGCTGCCGGTCTCGCTGCCGCGGCGGCAGAACCCGCACATGCACCTGTTCGAGGCGATGATCGCGTGCTTCGACGCGACCCACGATCTGTCGTTCCAGAACCGCGCCGGCGAATTCTTCGCGCTGTTCCTCGCCAATCTCTACGACAAGCAGAGGCACATCCTGACCGAGTATTTCGAGGAGGACTGGTCGAAGATCGAGCCGGTCAGTGTCGAGCCTGGCCATCAGGCGGAGTGGGTCTGGCTGCTGAAGGGATTCGAGCGCATCACGGGCTGCCCGACCGGGCAGCGGCGTGCGGAGCTGCTGGCGAGCGCGCTGCGCTATCGCGACGAGGCGACGGGCTGCCTGACCGACGAGGGTGATGCCACCGGCCACATCCGCCGCAGCACGCGCCGGCTGTGGCCGCAGACCGAGATCGCGAAGGCGTGGACCGCGCAGGCCGAGTCCGGCGAGGCGGGCGCGGCGGATGAGGCGCGCGCGGCCCTGGTGCGGCTCGAACGGCATTATCTCAGCCATCCCGTGCGGGGCGGCTGGTACGACCAGTTCGATCGCGACGGCAAGTCGCTGGTCGACACCATTCCTGCGTCGTCGTTCTATCATGTTCTCTGCGCAGTCACGGAAGCGGAGCAGGTGCTGGAAGGTTAGAGCCAGCGCTTGCGCCGCTTGAAGCTCTTGAGGTTCTTGAAGCTCTTGCGCTGGTCGCCGGCGCCGCCGAGGTAGAATTCCTTGACGTCCTCGTTGTCGCGCAATTCGTCCGCGGTGCCGTCGAGCACGACCTTGCCCTGCTCCATGATGTAGCCGTGGCTCGCCACTGACAGTGCGGCGCGCGCGTTCTGCTCGACCAGCAGGATGGTGACGCCGAGGTCGCGGTTGATCTTCTGGATGATGGAAAACACCTCTTTCACCAGCAGCGGCGACAGACCCATCGACGGTTCGTCCATCAGTATCATCTTCGGGCGCGCCATCAGCGCGCGGCCGATCGCGAGCATCTGCTGCTCGCCGCCGGAGAGATAGCCGGCAAGGCCGGTGCGCTCTTTCAGGCGCGGGAAATAGTTGAAGACCATGTCGATGTCGGCATCGACCTCGCGGTCCCTGCGGGTGAAAGCGCCGAGCTTGAGGTTCTCCAGCGACGTCATGTCGGCGACGATGCGGCGGCCCTCCATCACCTGGAAGATGYCGCGGCGGACGATCTTGTCGGGATCGATGCCGTTGATCCGCTCGCCCTCGAACAGGATCTCGCCGCGCGTGACCTCGCCGTCCTCGGTCTTGAGCAGCCCCGAGATCGCCTTCAGCGTCGTCGACTTGCCGGCGCCGTTGGCCCCGAGCAGCGCCACGATCGCGCCCTTGGGCACGTCGAGGCTGAGGCCGCGCAGCACCAGGATGACGTCGTCATAGACGACCTCGATATTGCGCACGCCGAGAAGGGGCGGCGCGGGCACGATGCTGGGTGAGGGACGACTGGCTTCGGCGATCTCGGTCATTCTTTATAACTCCGCTGTCGTCGCCCGGCTTGACCGGGCGACCCCGTATTCCAGAAACGCCCGACGTTCCCTGAGAAGCCGCGGCGTACTGGATCCCCCGCCTTCGCGGGGGATGACAGTTGTTTGTGGAGCGAAGGCGGGGCTCACCACCCCAGCAATTCCGCCTTGCGCGGCAGCTCCACGGTCTTGACCTTCTCGAGCTTGATCGTGCCC
>NZ_JBFUES010000343.1:0-7043 GCF_056403875.1 Bradyrhizobium sp. P2_E8 | reverse complement strand
CTTCATGATCGTGCGCTCTCCAAGAGGGACACAATTCACGTCGACCGTTTGAGCGCTAACCCTGCGCGTACGATCCGACCTCGCCCCGCAAGCGAGGCGAGGTTTGCTTAAGCTCAGGTGCCCTCGAACTTGAACGACACGTTGAGTTTAGCGCGATAGGCCTCTACTTTTCCTTTGGCGTCCAGCTGAATATCGAGCTTGACGACCTCTGCGACACGAAGGTCACGAAGAGATTTTGCAGCCTGCTCGACCGCGTTGGCGGCGGCCTTTTCCCAGGAATCGTTGCTGGTGCCGATCAGTTCTATGACCTTGTAGACGCTCTCAGGCATGTCGTCCTCCCGTTCGGTATGAAGCAGGAAGCAGGTGCTCCCTGCCACAGTCGAGCCTAGCACGATATCGGCGCTGAAAGGACGGTGCCAAGACCAGGTAACCAGCGGGTCCAATGATCCAATGCCCCTCCCAACCCGGTCGGACTCGGCTCATTGCGCCCGCGCCGCAACAACGTCGCGGTAGCCCGTTAGCCCGTATTCCTGACCGCTTCAGCTAGCATGGCGTAAAGCTGGTGCTTGCTGAATTCCTTGGGCTGCTTGTTTGTTGTCTTCCGCGACACCTTCTTGGCTGCCGGCTGGGCACAGGCAACCAACAACGCCGGCTCTCGCTTCCGGACCGACCTTATCTTGGGTTTTGCTGTTGGCGGCTTGTGGCCACGCGTCAGGCCCAAGCGAGTTAGCCTGCCGCAGACAGCGTTACGGCTACACCCGAGACGGCGCGCGATCTGCGCGGCACTCTGTCCTTGGACCCAGAGTTTCTTGAGCAGCGCTACGTCTTTCGCATCCCAACTCATGGGAGACATTGTACGCCAACTGCCATCCACTTTTCTAGTCTTCGTCCGGCTCGCGTACGACCGCCGGTTCGTCGTCGTCCCCCTCCTCTTCTTCCTCGTCTTCTCCCTCCTCGTTCTCTTCATCGTCATCAGGATCCCGGGGCGGCATCTTGCTGCCCTTGATCACAAAGCGACTCCAATCCATCAAGCCGGTGGAAAATTCTTCGGGGATGTTTTGCTTCATGGTGTTGCTCCTCGGGTCTGGAGCTTGAGGGCGCCGGTGTGCCGGGCATCTTGCGGTCGTGAGTTCGACGGTCTTGTCGATGCAGGCCCGTCGCTTCGGCTGCATCCAGCCGCTACAGCTTGTAGCCGATCTTTCGCAGCAGGTCTTTCCGCCACGCAATGTCCTCGTCGGTTTCGACACCCAGCGGTGAGGCGCCATCCACCACCCCGAGCACGCCGCAGCCCTGCTCCGTTTGCGCGACGATCACTTGTGTGGGGTTGGCCGTCGCACAGTAGATGCGGCAGACCTCCGGCACTGCGCGCACCGCAGCCAGCACGTTGACTGGAAAGAATCCGTCGCCCAGGAAGATCAGGAATGTATGGCCGGCGCCGATGGCCATTGCATTGTCGCGTGCAAKCGCGATCGCGGCTTCGTCGTTCCCCGACCAGCGCACCAGCCGCTTGCCGGAGGCCTCGCAGAAGGCCAGCCCGAAGCGGATGCCCGGAACTGCGCCCACCAGCGCCTCGTGGAGGTCTTCCACGGTCTTGATGAAATGCGACTGGCCGAAGATGAAGTTGGTTGCGTCCGGCTTGACGATCGGCACCACGGTGAGTTCCATGGCTGCGCTCCTTCAAGGTCCCAACGCCGTTCATGGTAGGCCCCCAGAAGGCAATTGCAAGCGGCCAGAGACAGCCGATTTCGCGCCGGAAGCCACTGGCAGCGAAGCAAGGGACGGCGAAGCTGGGGCAGTGAACGATGCCTTGTCGATCGCTTCGACGGGCTTACGGAATATCCAGCCTGTCGCGACTACGTCGCCCGCGCCACGGCCCGCCCGGCCTTCGCCAAGGCCCGCGCCTACCAGATGGCGCGCATTTCGCTGCGGCGGATAAGGCGCGCGCTGGAGCGTGACGAACCTCACATAATTGATCCGGTGTTCGGCCTAGGCTCACCTCCATTGGAACGAAGCAATTTGCATCAAACTATTCCCGCGGAAGGTGGCACATGGCCCGCATCGAATTTCTGAAAGAGCAGCTTGCCCGCGCAGAGAGGCTGGCAAAGGCCATCCTCGACCAGCACACCGTGGAGCGGCTTCAGGCGTTTGCAGCCGAATGCCGCGAGGAGTTGCAGACCCTGACGCGCAGGGCTGCGGCGTGATGCGAGTGAGCGCCCACCAAGGGGCGCGTCACACCAGCTTCATCGGCGCATCGGCAACCACGCGCAGGTCGATCCTGCCGATCAGCTGAGATCGAAGCGCCTCCGCATCGCCGATTGCGCTCTCCGTCTGCCGCAACGTGCTGACATTCGAGCCAAGTGACACGATCCCGCCCAGCACCAGAGCGATCGATCCGAGCGCGGCGGTCTGCCCTGTCCCGAACAGGCCGAGGATCGCGAACAGCAGCAGCGCGCCCCCGCCGCCGATGGCGATCTTGGACGCCAGAATGTACTTCCGGCAGCGCTCGGCGATCTCGGCGAGCCGCTCGATCCGATCTTCAATCTGTGAAATCTCGTCGGTCTGATCGTCTTCGGTCATCGGATTTTGATCGAGGATGCCAAATCAGAAGCGTAGCCAGTAGCCCGCATGAGCGAAGCGACATGCGGGACTCTTGCGTGGAAACCCGGATGTCGCTTCGCTCATCCGGGCTACTCATTCCTCACAACGGCAAATTGTCGTGCTTCTTCGCCGGCATTTCCACCTTCTTGTCCTTGAGCATCGCCAGCGCCCTTGCGATCCGCTTGCGGGTCGAGTGCGGCATGATCACGTCGTCGATGTAGCCGCGCTCCGCGGCGATGAAGGGCGACAGGAAGCGGTCTTCGTATTCCTTGGTGCGCGCGGCGATCTTGTCGGGGTCGCCGATGTCACTGCGGAAGATGATCTCGACCGCGCCCTTGGCGCCCATCACCGCGATCTGGGCGGTCGGCCAGGCGTAGTTCATGTCGGCGCCGATCTCCTTGGAGGCCATGACGTCGAAGGCGCCGCCATAGGCCTTGCGGGTGATGATGGTGACCAGCGGCACGGTGCACTGCGAATAGGCGAACAGCAGCTTGGCGCCGTGCTTGATCAGGCCGCCATATTCCTGCGCGGTGCCGGGCAGGAAGCCCGGCACGTCAACGAAGGTGACGATCGGGATGTTGAAGGCATCGCAGAAGCGGACAAAGCGCGCCGCTTTCCGTGAGGCGTCGCTGTCGAGCACGCCCGCCAGCACCATCGGCTGGTTGGCGACGAAGCCGACGGTTCGGCCCGCGATGCGGCCGAAGCCGGTGACGATGTTCTTCGCAAAAGACTCCGCGATCTCGAAGAAGTCGCCCTCGTCCACGACCTTCAGGATCAACTCCTTCATGTCGTAGGGCTTGTTCGGATTGTCGGGGATCAGCGTGTCCAGGGACATGTCGACGCGGCCGATGTCGTCGAAGCTCGGCCATTCCGGCACGCCGTCGGTGTTGTTGGATGGCAGGAAGTCGATCAGGCGCCGCATCTGCAGCAGCGTCTCGACATCGTTCTCGAAGGCGCCATCGGCGATCGAGGAGCGCGTCGCGTGCACGGAAGCGCCGCCGAGCTCTTCGGCGGTGACGACCTCGTTGGTGACGGTCTTCACCACGTCGGGGCCGGTGACGAACATGTAGCTGGTGTTCTTCACCATGAAGATGAAGTCGGTCATCGCGGGCGAATAGACGTCGCCGCCGGCGCAGGGGCCCATGATGACGGAGATCTGCGGGATCACGCCGGAGGCGAGCACGTTGCGGCGGAACACATAGGAATAGCCGGCGAGCGCGGCGACGCCTTCCTGGATGCGGGCGCCGCCCGCGTCATAGAGGCCGATGATGGGCGCCCTCGCCTTCATCGCCATATCCTGGAGTTTTGTAATTTTCAGCGCGTGTGTTTCCGAGAGCGACCCGCCGAACACCGTGAAATCCTTGGCAAAGACAAAAGTCTTGCGGCCGTTGACGGTGCCCCAGCCAGTGACGACGCCGTCGCCCGGGATCTTGTTCTTCTCCATGCCGAATTCGGTGGAGCGGTGCTCGACGAACATGTCGAACTCCTCGAACGATCCCTTGTCGAGCAACAGCTCGATGCGCTCGCGCGCGGTCAGCTTGCCGCGGGCGTGCTGCGCCTCGATGCGCTTCTCCCCGCCGCCGAGCTTTGCGCCGGCACGACGATCTTCAAGGGCGTCCAGGATATGTTTCATTTGCTCCCGCCAGTTCTTAGCCTAAATGCGATTGCCGGGGGTTCTAACACGGCATTTTGCGGGCCGGGAAGCCGCTTTCGGGCTCGCAGGGCTGCCTTGCCGCAGCGGGAAAGCGCAAGGAATTACAAAGTTTTGCCTGGGAGGCGACGATGGACCAAGAACAAGAAACGGCCGAGACCGGCTCTGTGACAGGCGGCGTCAACATCGTGCTGCGGCTGGAGGGCCTGACCCTGTTCGCTGGGATGGTGATGCTTTACTGGGCCTGGGATGGGTCCTGGCTGGTCTTCGCCCTGCTCTTCTTCGTACCCGACCTGAGCTTCCTGGCCTACCTTTCGGACGCCAGGTTCGGCGCGCTGGTCTACAACGCCGCCCACAGCTACATGGCGCCGGTGGCCCTGCTGACGCTGGGCTTCGGCCTCGCCTCGCCGCTCACCTTGTCCATCGCCTTGATCTGGCTGGCCCATATCGGCATCGACCGGGCGCTGGGCTATGGCCTGAAATACTCGGCCGGGTTCGGCTTTACCCATCTCGGGCGGATTGGCCGGCAGAAGGACGCCTGACGTTAAGTTTGGCGGCCGCTTCGGCTGACTGCGTAGCCCGGATGGAGCGGAGCGTAATCCGGGGTCGTCCCCCACGCTGCTCCGTCCCGGATTTCGCTCCGCTCCATCCGGGCTACGAGATCGTATTTGCCGCACCAGCCGGTTGACCCGGCGCGCCGATTCAGGCTTGCTTCGGGCTTACGATCAGGCGCCGAATGTTGCGTGAGCCCAGTCGGTACGGCGGCGGTCCTCACGTCTGACTGCAAGCATCACCTCATGTCCGCGACGGTCGTCCCCCTGCCGCCGAACTCGTCGTCCGAAACCGTCGACTTCCTGCGGCGCAYGGCCAGCATGGTGTCGGGACGGAACGGCGAGATGCTGCTGCGTGCCGCAAGCCTGATCGAGTCGCTGACGCAGCGGGCGATGTCAGCCGAGCGGCTCTATCATCAGCAGCATGAAGAGAACACACGCCATGTCGAGCTGCGCGACGCCGCCGAGCTTGCCTCCGATGCCATGGTCGCCCAGATCGAGGCGCTGCGGGCGCAGCTTACCGAGGTGACGGCGGCTGCGGCGGCCGAGCGCGCGGCGTTCGATGCCGAGCGCGGCAAGCTGCTCGGCCTGATGCAGGATGCGGAAAGCCACATCGGCAAACTCAGCACCGAGCTGGAGACGCTGCGCGCCTCCGTCGACAGCTTCAACGAGACCTTGGTCTCGGTGCCGATCGAGGTACTGCGGCTGGCGCGGACGCAGTTCGACTATCTCTCCAGCGGCTTTGCCAGACGCGGCGACGTGATCTCGCAAGCCATGAGCGAGATCGGCGGCTTTGCCATCGACCAGGCGCTGACGACGAAGAAGACGGCCGACAAGGCCTGAGGCCGCCGCGCGCCAAATTGACAGCGCGCGGGCCTGTTGTTCTACTGCAAAAAAATATCAGGGAGAATCCGATGCCGAGGGCATTCCGCGCCGCTGCCGCGCTCATCGCGCTTTGTGTCTCAACTACGCTCGCCAGCGCGCAATCCCTTCCCAAGGAAGTCGCTACCCGCGCCGAGATCTACCCGATCCCCTCGCTCACCCTCTCCGACCAGCAATTCCTCAGCGGCGATGCGGCCGCCGGCAAGCCGGTGACGGTCGCGGGCGAATTCCGCGTCGCGCAGGGCAGTGGAAAACTCCCCGTCGTGGTGCTGATGCACGGCTCCAGCGGCGTCGGCGCCACCACGGAAGCCTGGGTGCACGCCTTCAACGCCATGGGCATCTCGACCTTCGTGATCGACGGCTTTACCGGCCGCGGACTGACGGTGGTCGGACCGAACCAGGCCCTGCTCGGCCGGCTCAATCTGATCGTCGACGTCTACCGCTCGCTCGAGATTCTGGCGAAGCATCCCCGCGTCGATCCTGACCGCATCGTGCTGATGGGCTTTTCGCGCGGCGGACAGGCAACGCTGTATGCGAGCCTCGACCGCTTCAACAAGCTCTGGAACAAGTCCGGCATCCAGTTCGCCGCCTACATCCCGTTCTATCCGGATTGCTCGACGAGCTATGTCGGCGATACCGAGGTCACGGCGCGCCCGATCCGCATCTTCCACGGCACGCCTGACGACTACAACCCCGTGAAGAGCTGCAAGGCCTTCGTCGAGCGGCTCAAGACCGCCGGGCGCGACGTGGTGCTGACCGAATACCCCGATAGCGCGCACGGCTTCGACAGCGGCCTGCTCGGCGTCGCCACCGTGACTGTCTCCGCCAACGCGCAGACCGTGCGCAATTGCCAGATCAAGGAAGGCAACGGCGGCGTGCTGATGAACGCCAGCACGCAGGCGCCCTTCACCTACAAGGACGCCTGCGTCGAGCTCAATCCCCATGTCGGCGGCAATCCCGCAACCGCCGCGGAGTCGCGCAAGGCCGTCGAGGAATTCTTGCAGGCGCTGTTCAAGCTGGGCTAGGCCGGCGCCCCAGACTTCGTCATTGCGAGCGCAGCGAAGCAATCCAGAATCTTTCCGCGGAGGGGCTCTGGATTGCTTCGCTGCGCTCGCAATGACGTGGAGAGAGACCTGCCCGCAATGACGAGAGGAGCGCGGGACGCGCGTCTCGAACCATGATGGCCCCGATCTCGCCCGCAACTATCCTTCGAGACGCCCGCTACGCGGGCTCCTCAGGATGAGGACGGAGGCTGGTGAGGCAGCAGATCAGCGCAGTTGCGCTCAGACCGCGCCGATCTCGGCAAGGCAGGCTTGCGTCAGGGGCATGCGCTCGCCGACGAGGCGCGGCTCGGTGCAGTC
>NZ_JBFUES010000342.1:0-7047 GCF_056403875.1 Bradyrhizobium sp. P2_E8 | reverse complement strand
GGGAGAGGTCGCGGAACACGGCGAAGAAGTTCGGGCCGTCGGGCCTGGTGCGGCCCATGATCATCGCGAGCGGAATGACGCCGCCCTTCTTCTCGCGCCCCAGCACCTCGCGGCCGTGGTCGAGCAGGCTCGAAATGTCCTGGCTCTTGATGCTTTCGAGATAGTCGGCGACGACCTGCTGGCTCTCCGGCGCGAACAGCGTCACCAAATTCTGCTCGAGCAGCGCTTCGCCGTCGTAGCCGAACAGCGCCTCGGCGCTGCGGTTGCAGACGTGGATGTTGCCTTCGGCATCGAACATCACGATGCCCTCGGCGGTGGTGTCGAGGATCGCGGCGAGATCCTCGGCGTCGGCATCGCCGGCCTGGGACTCGAGCTCGGAGGCGTAGGGGAAGGACTCCTCGACAAGAGGCTCGGCGACAAGAGGCGCGGCGGCAACGGGCTCGGCGGCAACGGGCGGCGCGACGACAGGCTCGGCAACCGCGGGCGCAGCCGCAACAGGTACAGGATTGGGCAGCGCGCAGATCAGCGCATGCGCGCTCTCGCCGTCCCAGTCGATCGTGTGCAGATGCGCCTCGGTGGTCGGCAGCGGCTCCTCGCCATTGGCAAGCGTCGCGCTGATCGTCACCGGCGTGCCGCCTTGCGAGGTGCTGCTGGCGGTCGACACGCCCGGCTCGACATAGAGCGCATCGAGCCCGCCGGCATGCTCCAGCGCGCTCACGCTGGCATGGCCCATGCGCGCGAGGAATGCCGGGTTGGCGTAGAGCAGGCGGTCGAGGCGATAGATCAAAATGCCCGTCGGCAGCAGGTCGAGCAGCGCGCGGTCGCGCATGCTGTGGCCGCGCGCCGGCGGCGCCGGCTCGGTCAGCCATTCGGCCGGCGTGTGCGGCGCCTCCGGCGCCTCGATCGGCGGTTCGGGTGCGGTCTCCGCCGCAGGCGCGGTCGCGCTGGCGGAGATCGTCTCCCGCTCGCGTTCGAGGCGCTCGGACAATTGCCGGGCGAGCTCGTTGAACGCGCTGTTCTCGATCGGCGTCAGCGTCGGCGATCTGGCATCGCCGGGCGGGCGGAACGGCACGACGTTGGGGGGCGTTTCCACTGGCGTTTCCGGATCGGTTGGGTGTGAAGTCGCGTCGGGTGCGGGCAGTTCAGCTTCAGGTGCGGGCTCAGGCTCAGGCGTGGGCTCAGGCTCAGGTGCGGGCGGCTCGGCCGGCGGAGGCGGCGCCTCTGCCACGGGCTCCGGCTCGGGCTCGGGCTCGACAATGTCGGCGGGCAGGCGGTGCTGCGCGTGCGGTTCGGCGAGCTGCTCGAAACGCCGGAGCGCATCGAGCCGGTTGAGGCCGTCGAGATCGCGGCAGACGCCAAAGCCCTTGAAGCCGGCGAAATTGCGCGCGTGGTCGTAGACCGGCAGGCCCGCGAGCTCGACCGGCAGATGCTCGCCGCCATCGGCCGGCCAGTTCACGGTGATCCCGGCCCAGGTGTCGTGGCTGGCCAGCGCCTGCGCCACGCGTCCCTCCGGGTCGAGCGAGAATTGCTCGGCGATCTCGCGCCAGGGGCGGCCGAAGCCGGCGGCCGTGCGCGCGCCCATCAGGCGGATGAACTCGCCGGTTGCGAGCACAAAGCGGCCCTCTGCATCCATCTGCCAGAGGAAGCGCAGCGGATGCTGATGCGGCGCGGGCGTCTCTGTGGGACCCGACGGCGGCTCGACCATGCCGGATGTGATCGGCGCGGCCTGCGGCGACACAATGGCTTGGGGGTGGTTTTCGACCGGAGTTTTGGGCGCGGCGTCGTCCGGTTCTTGGACAGTCTCTTGGACCGCTTCGTCGACGGCTTGCAGGGCTGCTGCGATCTCCGGCGCCGCCTCTTGCGCGGGCAGCTCGGCGACCGTCGCGGCTGGCACGGGCGTTTCGGCCGGCTCGGCGAAGGCGTCGAAGAATGCGATGGTGACCGGCGCGTCGCTCGGCGGCGGCGCGTTCGGCGCCTCGGCGGCTTGCGGCGTGGATTGAGCCGGCGCCGCGGGTGTTACGACTGGCGTGCTCTCGGGCGCGGATGCCGCCGGCGTGGCATCGCTCGCCGCTGCCACCGGCGCGGCATCGCTCGCCGCTGCCGCTTGCGCGGCGGCCGGCTCGATCAGCGCGACCAGGCCGATATCGGCCCCGAGCCCAACCCGTTGCAGCACCATCTGGCCGATGCCGATCGGCGTCTCGGCGCGGCCGCTGCGAAGCGCATCGCTGCGGGCCTGTTCGAGTCCGGCTTCGCCGAGATCACGAAAGCCGAGCAGGGCGCGGGCCGCTTCGCTGGCGCCGACGAACATTCCGTCGGGCGCGAACGCCGCCATCGGCATCCTGGCGCCCGCGACGAGGCGATGCAGGCGCTCGACCAGCGGCATGGTGCGCACCGATGGATCCATCGCGGTGACGAGCACGGCCTGGCCGCCATCGGCGAAGCTCAGCCGTGTGCAGGCGCAGGTCATCAGCATGCCGAGCCGGGCACCGAAGCCGCGCAGCCGTTCGAGCCGCACCGTGCCGTTCGCCGGCAGCTGGCGGGCGAGCCGGGCGACCTGGCGGCGATGGCTGTCAGCCGGGCCGAAAACCTTGTCCGCCAGCGCTGCGGCATGGGCCGCGCCGAAGAATTTTGCGCCGACCGGATTGGCCCACAGCACGCGCGTGCCGTCGACCGACCAGAGCCACGCGGGCAGCGGGGACGTCGCATGCACGGCCAGCCGGGGATCGCCCACGCCTCGCAACTGGAAATCCGAATGACTCATCCAACCGGCTTTAGGTACTCGCTGACACGCGTCTGGCCTCAGGGCTGCCGGGAATGACAGCCTTAAGAAAGGGTTAGTATCGCGCGCAGGCGCGGGCAGGTCCAYGGCCCCAGCCTACGGGGAAGGCCCTAAAGCCGCGATAACCTTAATCCGGCCAGACCCGCAAGCCGCGGGGGCGCTGCATCCGCAGGATTCGCGGGGGAGCCCGATCGTCAGCCGCGCGGCGATGGATGCGGCCCGGCCGAAACACGCGAGCCCCTCCGTCATTCCGGGGCGCGCCCCTCGGCGCGAGCCCGGAATCCATGTCCCTGCAATCTCCGTAGCCCGATGGCTTCCGGGCTCCCTCGCTCCGCTCCGGCCCCGGAATGACGACCTCAACCATGGGTTCCCTCAGGCAGGAACCTCATCCTCTCCGGGATTAAATTTTTCCTGTGCACCCCGGATCGCGTTGCGCTGCACAATGTTGACATGTTACCCAGTGATACTGCTGGGCGTTGGACGAGCCATCTTTTTCGTTACGCGTATCCAGACTTCGTACCCGCCAACAGAAGGGCCCCGGTTGGCCGGCGGGCGCGCCAGAAGGCTCACTCCATTTTTTTCATAAGCGTGAGGGACGACCATGACAGGTGCGACTGATCCATTCTCTGCCTCGATCATCCCGTTCGAGGTTCCCGAGCAGATGCGTGCGTTCGCCGAAAAGGGCGTTTCGCAGGCCCGTGAGAGCTACGCCAAGTTCAAGGACGCGGCCGAAAGCCATAACGGCACCATCGAGGCCGTGTTCTCGTCCGCCAGCAAGGGCGCGAACGAGTACACCGCCAAGTTGATGGAGTTCATGAAGGCCAACACCACGGCCCATCTGGACTTCACCCAGGAGCTGCTCGGCGTGAAGTCGCCGTCGGATGCGTTCGCGCTGTGGACGGGCCATTCCAAGAAGCAGCTCGAGACCTTCCAGGCCCAGGCCAAGGAGCTCGCCGAGATCGCCCAGCGCGCCGCAACCGCCGCCGCCGAGCCGATCAAGGCCAACGCCGCAAAGCTCTACCCGCCCGCCGCCTGAGCGATCGGGCCGGTTTGATAGGGCCTGATCCGGACCCGAAGGGCCGCGCGGCGCAAAGTGCGCAGCGGTTTTCCGATAAGATCATGCCCAAATAATAAGAAACCCGGGCCCAGGCCCGGGTTTTCCTTTGGAAATAACGTTGTTTGAGGGTGGATTCCGCCCGTTTGCGGCCTTGCCAAAAACGGCCGTTGCACCTAGTTTCCGCCCCGTCCAGCCCCCCTCGGTACCGGCCTGTCCAGGCGCCCAAGGCGGCTCGCAAGGATGCAGTTGTAGCTCAGTTGGTTAGAGCGCCTGTCTGTGGAACAGGAGGTCGGTGGTTCGAGCCCACCCAACTGTACCAGCGGGATCAATATTTTGCCTTCGTCCTTGGATATCGATTTTAAGCATCCGCAACGCGCGCCCTGACCGCTGCGCCGCGTGGCGTCTCTATTTCTTCAAGCCACTCACGAACAGCAGTTCCTGAATGACTGTGCGGACGTCCGAGATATGCGGCTGAATATCTCCCCGGAGTGCGACGTAGTATCGGCTGTGAGCCGATTTATCGCCAATCTCTTTAATCTTGGGAAGGATAGTCTTTGTATTGCGCCCTAGATTAAAGGCCGTTTCCTTCACGGTTATGTCGATTAAGTCCCTAAGGTAGAGAAAATCGCCCTTCGCGTTTTTGATCTTCCCGGCGATGTTGTGCTTCTCAAAGCACTCGATGATGAGCGTTTCGATGAGTCGGCGGATCATCACAGCGCATGCGTCGTACCAGCCGTGCTCGTATGCCCCATTGATCTGGTTCGCGATCTTGCTGATGTAGCCGCGAGTGTCTCGAACGAGGGCCATACTTATCACCTGCTGCGTTCCAGCGGGTGCCCCTTCTTCAGGAGGCCCGAGATCGGAGACCACCACCGCGCTGATGGCCTTGGCGACCGCGATGATATTTCGCGTTGATGACATGATCAGGCGGCGGGCTTAGGTCCGTATAGATGCTTAGCCATGCTCTCGAAGATCTTATCAATTTGGTCGTAAGACGAGTCGGGGGAGATGTGGACTTGAATGTCTATGTGGACCTCCGGATTTCGTGCTCCCCCCGTCTGGAAGCTTGGCGGTATGGGCCGGGGTGCTCCTGCCGCAGCAGGTTGATGTAGAGGACCTGAGTGCAGGCTGGTTTCCGTGGGAGATGAATCGGACGAGAAGTCAGCTTCTTCAACGAGAGCCTTAAAAGTCGCGATCGTCTTATTAATGACTTGTGCACCGGCGGATGAACTAGTGCTGAACACGTGAGCCAAGTCTGTGTTGGGTCTGGCATTTGCATCTGGATAAACTGCAAACAAGTCCGCATAGCCTGTTCGAATTGCCTTAGCCAAAACTGTTTTGTGGTGCGCACCCCGATACTCGTTCCATAGCGAAGTCGGAATGTTGCTGCTGTCGATGAAGCCTATGAATTTCAACACACCGATCAAGGTCGTATCGTTGCTCGAAGTAAATCCAAGAGTCTTGAGATGCGCCACAGTGAACTTAGCCGGTCTGCCTGTGGTCCGAATTTTTTGTAGCAGCTCTTTGATTTTCCCCGTGACGGTGGTGTACGCATATTCAGCCATGGTCCAATCCTTCAAAAAACGATCAATAAGATACAACTAGCAGCTGAGTCGCAATGGTAACGGTAGTTATCTTCAGGGAGTATCCAGTGTAAATTGTGCTCGATCGTATATACATTCTTGGACTGATTGAATGAAGCTGAGCTGCGAGGTTGCGCAGCGAGGACGAGGCGCCTTAGACCGTGCTGCCGTCCGCGGGTCGCTCAAGCTGGAGTATTATCGTGCCGTTGACGTCATCAGCAGGAGTGTTCTGAGAGGGAAACATTTGGCTTGACGATCATCCGGACAAGTCCCCGCTTGGAATTCAATAATCGGCAAAGGCGTTCGAGGGTCCCCCGTCTTGGCAATCCACAGCGAGTCAGTATGCATTCCAGCGGATCGTCGAAATCGCTATTATCGAGTACTCAATTGATGAGCATTCTGGGCGCGCTAAATTCGCGCTAACCTCACGACATGTCTCACGCAATGAACTGGCTTAGAGCCAATGCGCCCGGTTTCGACGACCTCTCTCAGGCGGAGCAGGATGCTATTACTGACTTCTCACTTCTCTGGGGCCTGTTCGAATGTCGGATTCTGAGCACCAATGCTAGCGCGCGCGCCATCTGTGCTGCAGTTGGCACGTGGCACGATACAGGAACGCTGCAAGCTGAGATTTTTGAACCGGAACTGGTCTATTTCAGGAGCCGCTATTACCCCAACGGTCACTTCTCGCACCATTACGAGGGATTGCGGCTTCAACGTCCCGACCGCTCGCCTCTAGTCCGAAGCGTGCTGGACGGCTCGGACAATGATCCACGATCGGTGTTAGCGGTGGTGCTCATCATAGTCTATCGATACCGCAATAACCTATTTCACGGCGTGAAATGGGAATACTTGCTGGCGGGTCAGCTCGATAATTTTAATCATGCAAACAATGTCTTGATGAAGGTGCTCGAACTTCACGGCGGCTTACATTGAAGCGTCGCGCATTCGAACTAGGTCTTTCGCTTGATCAAGACCCGACCTTGAGTGTTCCTATCAAGCGATAAAAAGATAAATCATGCAACGCTTCTCAATGGCTAAGGCTCTTGTTTCACGAGCCCGCACACATCAAAACTGGATCGGAGACGATCATGGGGACCGCTATGAAGACGCGATGSACGCCGAGGCCATACCCGATGAAATGCAAATCGTCGTCAAGGAGCTATTGGAACATCTGCGGGCAGCTCTTGATTACTGTGCGCAGCAGGTCTGGATCAATCTAACTGGCGGGGGTACTCTCACTCAGATTTACTTCCCAATTGCTCGGGAAGGAGCCAGCCCTACAGACTTCTTGTCACTAATGAACCGCAACATGCCTGGTGTTGCGGCTGCGTCGGCCACAGCCGTGGACGTCTTCAAGAGCTTCCAACAGTTTTCAGACGATAAGAACGCATGGCTTCCAGAACTGGCAACGCTCGTAAACTTGGCAAAGCATGATCACCTAGAAGTCGCTACAATCCCGGATGCGTTACTGAATTTCTCCAAGGATGCACAGGGCCGAACGCTCATGGCATTCCAGCCCGGACATGCCCCAAAGCGCGGGTATCCATTCATGATGCTGAAGCAAATATCCGGCGACCTCGAATACGGCGTGTATAAAGCAGTATTTCTACAGTTGAAAGCCACAC
>NZ_JBFUES010000341.1:0-7577 GCF_056403875.1 Bradyrhizobium sp. P2_E8 | reverse complement strand
CTGCTGCAATGGCTGGAGCAGGCCAAGGGCAAGGGCAGCTCGAAGTCGCAAGGTGCTTCCTTGCCCGACAATCCGCAGCTCCGGTTCTATTACATGGGCGAAACCGCGCCCAACGAGTTCCTGCTGCGGCTGTCCAAGGAGTCCGGCTCGGCACTGCCGCCTGAATTCACCAGCGAACTCGGACTCACCACCCGTGAAGGCGAGGTGCTGGCATGGCTCAGCAAGGGCAAGACCAACCGCGACATCGCGCAGATCCTGGGATTGAGCCCGCGCACGGTCGACAAGCATCTCGAGCAGATCTATTCGAAGCTGGGGGTCGAGAACCGGACGGCGGCCGCCGCAATTGCGACGAGCGCGACAAGGCGGAATTCGTGACGGTACTGCGAATGAGTTGAGACGCCGTTCACCCAAACAACGGTGGTCGTCCCGGACAAGCGAAGCGCAGATCCGGGATCCATAACCACAGGAAGATATTTGGCGAAGACTCGGAGTGACCTGTCCGCCCTATAACCACGGCCTGGGAGTAGGCCGGGACCCATAATCACAGGGAGAGATTTGGCGAAGATTGGTCGTGCGGGATTAGCACCATCCGCAATCGATAGACCTGGCGGTATGGGTCCCGGCCTTCGCCGGGACGACAGCGGAGTGTGTGGTCAGCGCGAACGCACCTCACCCGTAAACGAACGCCTTGTCGTCCAGATCCGTCTTCGGGATCTCGTCCTTCTCGGTCCAGTAATCCTGGCTGTGCTGCCATTCCGGCTTGTCGCCGCGCTTGGGCAGAAGATTCATGTTGCGCATCATGTAGCCGGGATTGAAGTTTTCCGGATCGATCCAGGGCAGGATCGGCATGTTGTGGTCTTCGGGTCGCAAGCTCACCTCGACCTTCTTTTTGCCCTTCGCCTTCATGTGTCCGAGCAGGCGGCAGACGAAATCGGCGACGAGGTCGACGCGCAACGTCCAGCTGGCACGGAAATAGCCGAACACCCAGACCATGTTCGGCACACCCGTGAACATCATGCCGCGATAGGTGACGGTGTCGCCGAAGGCGAGCGGCTTGCCGTCGATCTCGAAGGCGATGTCGCCCAGCGCCGCAAGGTTGAAGCCGGTCGCGGTCACGATGACATCGGCTTCGAGCAGCTTGCCCGATTTGAGCTGGATGCCGTTCTCGACGAAACATTCGATCTCGTCGGTGACGACGGAGGCCTTGCCGCTGGCGATGCCCTTGAACAGGTCGGCATCCGGCACGAAGGCGATGCGCTGCCGCCACGGCCGGTAGCTCGGCGTAAAGTGTGTCTCGACGTCGTACTCCGGACCAAGAACCGCGCTGATCTGGCCGATCAGTTCCTTCTTCACCTGCTCGGGCTTCGACACGCAGAGCTTTGTGAACGCATCCTGCTCGAACAATATCTTGCGGCGGACGATCTCGTGGATCCATTCCTCGTCGACCTGGAGCCGGCGCAACTCCTCCGCGATCTCGATGGCGTTGCGGCCGAGCCTGAAATAGGTCGGCGAACGCTGGAGCATGGTCACATGCGCGCATGTGTCGGCAATGTTCGGCACCAGCGTCGCCGCCGTCGCGCCCGAGCCGATCACGACGACCTTCTTGTTCGTGAGGTCGATGTCATCAGGCCAGGTCTGCGGATGGACGATGCGGCCCTTGAAGCGGTCCGTGCCCTTCCACTCCGGCGTGTAACCCTCGGAATGGCGATAATAGCCCTGGCACATCCAGAGGAAGTTCGCGGTGAAGGTCTTGGGCTCGCCGGTGTCGGTCGTCACCGCCTCGATGGTCCAGAGATTCTGCTCGCTCGACCAGCTCGCGGAGTTGATCTTGTGCTTGTAGCGGATATGCCGCGCGATATCGTTGTCCTCGATCACCTCGTTCATGTAGGCGAGGATTTCTTCGGCGGTTGCGATCGGCGGCCCGACCCACGGCTTGAAGCTGTAGCCGAAAGTGTGGAGGTCGCTGTCCGAGCGAATTCCGGGATAGCGATGCGTGGTCCAGGTGCCGCCGAACGTCGCCTGCGTCTCCAGGATCACGTAGCTCGTGCCCGGAAGCTGCTTGGTGACGTGATAGGCGCTGCCGATGCCGGAGATGCCGGCACCGACGATCAGCACGTCGAAATGTTCCGAAGCCTGTTTGGTTGTGGCGTGACTGCGAACAGCGACATTCATTGTTGCTTCTATGCCTTGCTTGTCTTTTTGGCCGCCCTTGATGAGCGACGCGTTTCCTCCGCGACAGGCATGATCACCCGCCGCGCTTCCGCTTCAACATGGCACAGATCAAGTTGCGGTCAAATCACAGCGCCGCACCCCAGCTCCGCGCGGTCTGCAAGATCCAGTCGCGGTAGAGCGTGAGCGGCGTGACGCCGGTCAGCCCGCCGCAGCCGGCGGCGCCGTTCGGCCCCGTGGACCAGCTGATGAGGCCGACGAGCACGGCGCCGTTCGGCTTGTCCTCGAACACGGGACCGCCGGAATCACCGGTGCAGGCGCCAATTCCGTCGCGAACACCGTTGGTTACAGGATCGACCAGCCGGATCTGAAGCGTGCCGGGCTGGYCGGTGACGACGAGGCCCGCGACGCGCGTCGCGCCGCCGCTCTTGCCGTCACCGCGCACGGTGACGCCGATGCCGGCGATGACGAAGCGGTTGCCGACCTGAATTGGAATATTCGGCATGCCGACCGGCACCGTCGATTTTCCCTTGAGTGGAATTTCCAGTTGCAGCAGCGCCACGTCGGCGGTTGCGCGATGTGCCTGCATCGCCTGCATGTTGAAGCTTGGATGGATCGCGACGGTGCGGACGTTCAGCAATTGCGGCTGGCCGTCGGCGCCGCGATCGACGATCTTGTAGTCCGCGCCGGGCTGCACGCAGTGGGCGACGGTGAGCACGAGTCTTGGCGCGATCAGGCTGCCGGTGCAGAAATTGCCGCGTGAACCGACGATGGTGACGACGGCACGCGCAATGCCATCGGCCTGCGGCGTGCCGCCACCGACGATGGCATCGGCGGGCGTGGCGGGCAGCAGCGCAGCGACGATGAGAATTGCAAGCTTCTTCATGGGAACACGCCTTGGCGGCGACCTTGGTGGGGTTGCTTCGGACTGGCCCTTGCCGATAGCGCATGCTAGCCGTCTTGGAAAGGAATTGACGAGGGCAGGACATTGGCGATCGAGGCTGTGATCTTTGATTTTGGCGGCGTGCTGACGAGTTCGCCGTTCGAGGCGTTCGCGCGGTTCGAGACCGAGCGTGGACTGCCCATCGACATCATCCGGCGCACCAACGCCGCCAATCATCTGGAAAACGCCTGGGCCAGGTTCGAGCGCGCCGAGGTCGACATCGACACCTTCGACACGCTGTTCGCGGAGGAGTCGCGCGCGCTCGGCGCGGAGGTGCGCGGCCGCGACGTGCTGCCGCTGCTTCAGGGCGATCTGCGTCCCGAGATGGTCGAAGCTTTGAAGCGGATCAAGGCCGGCCTCAAGACCGGCTGCATCACCAACAATCTGCCCGCCAACGCCATCGGCAGYATGACCGGGCGCTCGCTCTACATCGCCGAGGTGATGGTGCTGTTCGACCACGTCATCGAGTCCGCCAAGATCGGCCTGCGCAAACCCGACCCACGGATTTACAAGATGATGGTCGAGACGCTGAAGGTCGATCCTAAGAATTGCGTCTATCTCGACGATCTCGGCGTCAATCTGAAACCCGCGCGTGAGATTGGCATGACCACCATCAAGGTCACCAGCGGCGCCCAGGCGATCGCCGAGCTCGAGAAGGCGACAGGGTTGAGGCTCTCCTAGGCGCGCTGCCAATTCCTCATCCTGAGGAGCGCGCTTTGCGCGCGTCTCGAAGGATGAAGGCCCGGCTGGTGCCCCTCGCCCTTCGAGACGCCGCGTAGGCGCGGCTCCTCAGGGTGAGGGAGAGAGGTCGGTGCACGCCGCTTCAACTGAAGCGTCATTGCGAGCGCAGCGAAGCAATCCAGAATCCCACCGCGAAGACAGTCTGGATTGCTTCGCTGCGCTCGCAATGACGAGATCGGGGCGACTGTCCTCGTGAAATGSCCTACTCCGCCGCGGTGGCGATCCGCTCGGGAAACGCGGCTGCGAGCGAGGCGCGGTCGGGCTTCAGCACACCGCGCTCGGTGATGAGACCGGTGACGAGACGAGCAGGCGTCACGTCAAACGCGTAATTCGCGACCGGCGAGCCCTCCGGCACGATGCGCACCGTCTCCAGCCTTCCGTCGGCGGTGCGGCCGGTCATATCGGTGACCTCCACGCCGCTGCGCTGCTCGATCGGGATGTCGCGGATGCCGTCATGGACGGCGAAATCGATCGTCGGCGACGGCAGCGCGACGTAGAACGGCACGCCGTTGTCATGCGCGGCGAGCGCCTTGAGATACGTGCCGATCTTGTTGCAGACGTCGCCATTGGCGGCGACGCGATCGGTGCCGACGATGGCGAGATCGACCATGCCGTGCTGCATCAGATGGCCGCCGGTGTTGTCGGGGATTACCGTGTGCGGCACGCCGTGATGGCCGAGCTCCCAGGCCGTGAGCGAGGCCCCTTGGTTACGCGGCCGCGTCTCGTCGACCCAGACATGGATCTTAATGCCGCGCTCATGCGCCAGATAGATCGGTGCCGTCGCCGTGCCCCAGTCGACGGTCGCAAGCCAGCCGGCATTGCAATGGGTCAGCACGTTGACGACCTCGCCCGGCTTCTTCGCCGCGATCGCCTCAATCAGCGTCAGGCCGTTGGCGGCGATGCCACGATTGATCTCGACGTCCTGCTCGACGATCTCGTCGGCGCGCGCATAGGCAGCCTCCGCCCGCTCAACGGGATCGATCGGCGCGAGCGTCGCACGCATCTCGTCCAGAGCCCATTTCAGATTGATTGCGGTCGGGCGTGCCACGACGAGCGTCGCGTAGGCGCGCTTCAGGCCCGCATCGGAACTGTCCTCGCGCATGGCAAGCGCCATGCCGTAGGCCGCGGTGGCACCGATCAGCGGCGCGCCGCGCACCAGCATGTCGCGGATCGCCACTGCCGCGTCGTCGCAGGAGGTCAGGCGCGCGACAACGAACTCATGGGGCAGCCGGCGCTGGTCGATCGCGCCGACCGACCAGCCGTCGCGCTCACGCCAGATGCTGCGGAAATGCTTGCCGTCGACCTTCATGGCTTTCTGCCTTTCGTCTCACCCACGCAGCACGCGCCCTGCCACCGCATCGAGCTTCTTCAAAAGCTCGGGATCACGCGCCTCTGGCGCGGTGATCAGCGCGGTATCGAGCGCGCGATCCGAACCGATCGGGCACGGCTCATGCTCACGCGGAAAGTCTTGCGCCAGCCGCGCCACCAGCGCCTTCGCCTTGTCGGCATTCGAGGTCAGCACGCGAATGATGTCCTGCACGGTGACGGCGTCGTGGTCGGGATGCCAGCAGTCGAAATCCGTCACCATCGCCACCGTTGCGTAGCAGAGCTCCGCTTCGCGCGCGAGCTTCGCCTCGGGCATGTTGGTCATGCCGATCACGGAATAGCCAAGGGTCTTGTAGGTCATGCTCTCCGCAAGGGTCGAGAACTGCGGCCCTTCCATGCAGACATAGGTGCCGCCGCGCGCGATTGCGATGCCCTCGGCCTCGGCAGCCGCGGCGAGATGGATGCGCAGCCGCGGCGAGACCGGATGAGCCATCGACACATGCGCGACGCAGCCGCGGCCGAAGAACGAGCTCTCGCGCTTGTGGGTGCGGTCGACGAATTGATCGACCAGAACGAAGGTGCCGGGCGGCATCTCTTCCTTGAACGAGCCGCAGGCCGACAGCGAGATCAGGTCGGTGACGCCGGCCCGCTTCAGGACGTCGATATTGGCGCGATAGTTGATGTCGGAGGGCGACAGCCTGTGGCCCTTGTCGTGCCGCGGCAGGAACACGATCGGCAGGCCTGCGATGGTCCCGCGCCGCAGGGGCGCCGACGGCTCGCCCCACGGGCTCTTGATCACCTCTTCGCGCGCACCCTCGAGGCCCGGCAGGTCATAGATGCCGGAGCCGCCGATGATGCCCAATACCGCCTGCGTCATGCCTGTTCCACCCTGTCTGCTCCATGCGACATGGTTAAGCTATGCCAGTTTTGCGGCGGTTTTGGAACGGGGTGCTGTGGTCTTGCCGGGCTGAAAGAAACCTGCGCCGAACTAAGCCGCGGTCGCCGGCTGCAGCTGGGTGGCGACCATGCGCTCCAGCGTCTCGACGGACTGGAAATTCTCCGGCGTGATCTCGGATTGCGGGATGGTGAAGTCGAACTCGGCTTCGACGCCGAGCATCAGGTTGACCATGTCCATCGAGGTCAGCCCGACGTCGACGAGCTTCGCCTGCGGCGTGACGTCAGCGGCGAGCGAGTTCTGCTCGAGGATGCCCTTCACCAGCTTGATGATGCGATTGCGCACGTCGGTATTGAAGGCCTGCATCGGCAAATTCCCGTTTGTCTAGTCGGACCGGACTGCCGCTTACGATGGGCAGGGACGGCCGATCTCGCAATGGCCGGCACTATTACTTCGCGTTTCTTAGTAAACGATGACTCAGATTGTCTGGAATCCCGGCATCTTCCAGATCCCTAACGCGATCGCGGAAATTCCGACCATGCCAACAACCGGACCTTAACTGTTCGTTCGGAATTTGGCTTTGTTTACCCTGTATTTCATCGACGAATTTGAATTAAATCCGTAGCCTCGTCTCACAAGCAAAGATGGTCGGAGGATCGCTTACACGGCATCGCGAATGATGCCGGCGATCTCGAACGGCAAACCGGAGGCGGACGAGCATGAACGTGCGTGAAGCAGTTCTCACTGTCGACGAAACGCAGACGAGCCTCCTCGAGCAGGGTCCCTCCCTGATCGAGCGCGCCACCCGAACCTCTGCAGCGGCAGCGGCCGACGCAGACGGGGTCGATCGCGACGCCCGCTTCCCGCACAAGGCCTTCGACGTCGCGCGTGAGCAGAAATTGCTCGGCGTCATGATCCCGGTCGAGTTCGGGGGCTTCGGCGCCTCGATCTACGACGTCACCGACATCTGCTACACGCTCGGGCGGGCCTGCGCCTCGACCGCGATGATCTACGCAATGCACCAGACCAAGGTCGCCTGCGTCGTCAGGCACGGCCACGGCATTCCCTGGATGGAAACCATGATGCGCCGGGTCGCCCGCGACCAGTGGCTGCTCGCCTCCTCCACCACCGAAGGCCAGAACGGCGGCAACATCCGCGCCAGCGCGGCCGCCGTCGACGTCGCCGGCGACACCGTCTCGCTGCTGCGCGACGCCACCGTGATCTCCTACGGCGCCGAGGCCGACGGCCTCGTCACCATCGCCCGCCGCGCCACCGACGCCGCCGCCTCCGACCAGGTGCTGCTGGCGCTCGCCAAGGACGATTACTCGCTGAAGCGGACGCTGGGCTGGGAAACGCTCGGCATGCGCGGCACCTGCTCCACCGGTTTCGAGCTGAAGGTCGACTGCCCGTCCGACCGTGTCTTCCCGGAAGCCTACGACAAGATCCATGCCCAGACGATGACGCCGTTCGCGCATCTGTGCTGGTCCTCGGCCTGGGCCGGCA
>NZ_JBFUES010000340.1:0-7059 GCF_056403875.1 Bradyrhizobium sp. P2_E8 | reverse complement strand
CGGCCAATCAGCGGGCTCAAGGGCTTCCTCCCAGGCCGAGCCGGCTCGTCGGGCGTGATGCGGCGGTCGTCATGCTTGCCGAGCACCTGACCGAGCGCCGCTTCGTGACCCTCCGCGGCCCAGGCGGCATCGGCAAGACCACGGTTGCCATCACGCTTGCGCATGAATCCGCCGCCAGATTCAGGGACGGCGTCCAGTTTATCGATCTTGGCACTCTCAGAGATCCGCATCTGGTCGCAATCGCAGTTGCATCTGCGCTCGGCCTGCTCATTCCGGTTGGCGACCCCACGCGTCGGCTGATCGAAGCGTTGCGCGACCGCGAGCTTCTGTTGGTCCTCGACAATTGCGAGCACGTGGTTGACGCGGTCGCGCGGCTTGCGGAGGCGATCCACATGCAAGCACCGGCGGTTTCCATATTGGCGACAAGTCGGGAGTCGCTCGAGGCCATGAGCGAGTTTGTGGTTGAGCTCGCTCCACTTGAAATACCGCCGGAAGATTTTCCGGATGGATCGGACATCAATCGATATTCGTCGGCACGGCTCTTCACGGAATGCGCGGCCGCGGCAGGTTGCAGCCTTGCCCTGAGCAGTTGTGAGGGCGAGGTCGTGGCTCGCATTTGTCGCAAGCTCGATGGGATGCCGTTGGCAATCGAACTGGTTGCGAGCCGCCTGTCGGCGCACAGCTTGATTGAGATCGACGAACTCATCGAAGGACGATTTCGGCTTGCCTTGCCTGGGCGACGTACGGCCCCGGAGCGGCACCAATCGCTGAGCGCGGCATTGGACTGGAGTTATGACCTCATCTCTCCAGCCGAGCGGAGCCTTCTGCAGCGTCTCAGCGTCTTTCCTGGCACGTTCACACTCCAGGGGGCGCGCGCTGTTGCCGGCAGCCCGAGCGAGCGCGGGGCCATTCTCGACAATCTGGAGCAACTGGTCGCAAAGTCGTTGGTGACGAGCAGGCCTGACGCTGGTCTGGCGCGCTTCCGCCTGCTCGAGACAACGCGCGCCTACGCGGCGGACAAGCTTGGCGCTTCGGGAATGGCCTATGCCGCACACCTCGCTCAGGCGCGATATGTGCTGGAGGCCTTAGCCCCTCGATCGTACGAGCCGGGCGGACAGCGTCCGGGGGGCTGGAGCCGTCGCGCCGAACTCTTGCCGGACGCCCGCGCCGCGCTGGATTGGGCCTATTCCGATGCGCGCGGCGCTGAACTTCGTCCGCCGCTTGCAGCTGCCTGTGCGCGGCTGTTTGTAGAACTCAATCTGCTGGAGGAATGTCGCGTCTGGGCCGGTCGCGCAATCGACGCGCTCGGCGACGGCCTGAGCTATCATGCCGCCAAAGTGGAGTTGCTCTGGGCGTTCGGGCATGCGGCGATGTTCACGGAACGAAACAGTCAGCAATGCGAGGCCGCTCTCCGCGGCGGGCTCGAGCTGGCGCAGGCTGTGGGTGACTCGCAGAACCAATTTCGACTGTTGAGCCGGCTTCACGCTTTGTACCGCCGAACGGGCGAGCGCAAGCGTCTATTAGAGGTGGCGCGTCTGGCCGACACAGTCGCCGCGGTGATTGGAGATCCGGCCGCAGTTGCTCGTGCCCAAACCTATCTCGGAGTCGCCTATCACCTGACCGGGAATCAGCGGCTTGCCCGAGAGAAGCTGGAAGCGGGCGAGGCGGGGGACGCTGCGATGCCGGACCTGCCCATCGATCACTTCGCCTACCCCCGGGGCACGCAGATCATGTCCTGCACCAACCTCTGGCTGCTCGGTCTTCCGGATCAGGCCGTCGAGGTTGCAAACAGTCTCACGAAGATTGGCTCAAATCCGGATCTCGCGATGTACTGCGCGGGGCTCTGCTTTGCGGCGCGCGTCTACCGCTGGACAGGAGATCTGTGCAGCCTGGAGGAGGCCGCCGACCGGCTGGCCGACTATTCGCGCCAGCATGGGCTCGGACCGTTCTTCACCGCCGCGACCGCCCTCAAGGGAGAGCTGTGCCTTGCGCGCGGCGCGGTGGATCAGGGAGTCGAATTGCTGCAGCCTGCATTGCCTCGCATGCTTGCCGACCGCCTGGAACTTTACAGCGGGTCCGCCACCATCGCGCTGGTCGAGGGGATGGCGGCGCAGGGACGACCTGCGGAGGCGCTCTCCGCGATCCAGGCGCGCATCGAGGCTGTTGCCGCCCAAGGTGACAGCTGGGAGATGCCAGAGCTTTTGCGCGTGCGGGGCGAGCTCAGCGGGCGGGGCGGTGATCGCTTGGGTGCAGAGCAGGATTTTTGTGCAGCGATGGAACTGGCTGAGAGGCAGTCGGCCATTTCCTGGAAATTGCGAGCCGCTACCAGCCGTGTGCGTCTTGCCGGGCGGGCCTCGGCTCAGGCGCTCTCTGATTTGAGTAATACTTTGGCGCGATTTACGGAGGGCTCCGACACGGCAGATCTCCGCGCGGCGCGCCAACTCCTTCAGACCTGCCTCAGGCCGTGCCGCGGTAACCTGCATGCGCATTACTGCGCAGGAGTCGGATGTCGCACATGTTGAATCGGTGAGATGGGGTGCCGCTGATCGGGTCACGCATCGTGGCATCGACTGTCAGGTTGAAGTTGTTTCCAGTTGGATCTGTTGGATCTGAACCCGCGATCTCGAGTTCAGTGCAACCTTGCCACCAGCCATGTTGGCCGACGACGACGCGATTGTCCAATGTCTCGTTGAAGCGGGCCTTGGCGCGCATTGCGCCGCTCGATGTTCTGACCTCGACCCAATCTCCGTCCCGAATTTCCCTGGCGGCGGCCGTCATCGGGTGCAGTTCGACTTCCGGGTACGGTAGCCGCTTGCGCAGGATCGGCAATGCGCGGTGTTGGCTTTGGCAGAACAAGCTCGGCTTCGCGCATGTCAGAATGAGGGGAAACATGTCCGCTGGTTGCGACGTTCCAGAGACGGCAGTTTCGATAAATTGTGGAAGCGCCGAGTAGCCGTGGTCAGCGAACGTCTCCGACCAGAACTCGACTTTTCGCGTCGGAGTTGGAAAGCCGCGCGCGTTCCCTCGCTCGTCCGGTGCCTGGTATTTATAGTGGGTCGCTGTCAGTGAGCTTCGTCGTCCGGCCGGTTCGGCCCTGAGTTGCTCGAGAGAGATCCCGCTGGAAGCAAGCTGTTCGCGGTAGGCGGCGTCGACGTCGCCATTCCAGAACCGCTTCTCGAGCCCAAGGCGTTTGGCGAGACCGAAGACGACGTCGGTGTCGGGCAAGGCCTCTCCGGGCGGGGACACGATTCTCGACCGGAATTGAACGTGAGACTGCGCGTCTTCGCTGATTTCAAACCCGATCTTGAGAGCCTCGCGTTCGAAGCAAGATGCGACGGGAAGCACGATGTCGGCAAGCGCGGCCGTCGGATTCATGAAGAGGTCCGCATGTGCATAAAAATCCAGCGACGAAAGTGCCGCGCGGCCGCGAACAGGATCAGCCTGGGCAAGCAGCAGATTCGCGCCGAATCCAATCAGCGTGCGCACCGGATAGGGATCACCTTCGAGAACCCCTCGATAGAAGTCATGGGTCGATACGTTGTCCCAGCGTGCGGGTCCGAGCGGACGTTCGGCGACGCCGATGGCCGGCGCAAGTCCCGGAGCGAGGTCCTCCCCGGTGATCGGCACTGTCGGGACCGATGGGAGTAGAACGTTGCCACCAGGGGCATCGAAGCTGCCGGTCAAGGCATAGAGCATGGCGATCGCCCGCGCGGTCTCCGTCGTGTTCGCGTGATGCTCGTGCCCGCTCCACGCGTAATACGAGACCGGCCGGGATACCCAGATCGTTCGCGCCGCCTCTGCCAGCTGCTCCGGAGAAATCCAGCAGGTCCGTGCGATCGTCTCAGGTGAGTATTGCCTGCAAAGACCGGCGTAGTGGTCGAAGACCGGACGGCAACTGACGGCCCCGTCGATCGTTTCAACGGCATATTCACCTTGTAAGGACAGATGCCCGGGCGACGGATCGTACTGTCCGGTGACCGGATCATAGCGGACAATGGAACTCGATCGCATGTCCCAGGCAACGAAGGACCCGCGGCCGGCATTGGGAAACACGTCTTCGGCTTTCAGTAGCATGTTGGTGTCGGATCGCACCAGCAGCGGCCCATTGCTCCACGCGCGCACAAACTCCTGATCGTACCAACCGCGCTGAATCATGACGTTCGCGAGACCCAATGCGAGCGCGCCGTCGGCTCCTGGGCGCACCCGCAGCCATACATCGGCCTTGTTGGCGAGGCCGACGTTGCGGGGATCGATCACCACAAGCTTCATCCCGCGTTTGAGGCCAGCCACCGTCGCAGTCGCATGCGTGATGCGGGTAAAGGAAGGATTATAGCCCCACAGGATAAGACATCCGGTTCTGGCAATGTCCGGCATGGCACCGCCAGCGCCTCCTGTCGCAACGCTGCCGACCCCAAACACATACCGCGTGGCGAAGCCGCGACCCCAGCCGCACAAGTCGAGTGCCCAGACCAGATTCGGAGTGCCAAAGGCGTTCATCAGCCGGCGAACGAACGGCGCGGAATCCGCGATGGCCGTCGTCGATGGTGACGACATGCTAAAAGCAACTGCTTCGGGTCCATATTGTGCAGCAGTGCGCCGCATCGCGGCAGCGATCAGATCGAGCGCCATGTCCCAGGAGATCTCTTCCCATCCCGGATCAGGGTCGCCTTTCGGCCGGGTACGGCGAAGCGGTCGTGTCAGCCGGTCTCTGTGGTAGACCAGTTCGGGAGCCGCCCGACCCTTGGCGCAAATGGCTGCTCCGGTCGGGTGCGCTGGATCGGGGTCCAGGCGAATGAACCGACCGTCCGCCACGGTTGCAATCGTGCCGCAACGCGCGATGCACAATCCGCAGTAGCCTTTGACATGGTCGACCGTTGGCGCGCGGTCGGACGTCATGACAGTTGCTCCAGCAGGCGCTCAGCTGCACGGAGATCGGCAGTGTCAAAACCCTCCGTAAACTGACTATATGTCCGTTGGAGAATCTCCTTTGCAGGTTGGCGAAGGCCCTTTCCAATCAGTAGTAGCGCCGCCAGATCGGTCGCCGTGCGCAATTCCCAGCCGAGTGCGCCTTGACTGCGACTGAGCTCAAGCGATTGCACCAGACACGCTTCGGCTTCCTCAAGGCGAGATGGCGCCATCGCGCGGAGCAGTCCGCCCTTCATGCGCAGCAGCTCCGGCATGTAGCACGTGTCGCCTTTGCTGGTGACCTTCAGAATCGTGTCGGTCAGCTGGGTCATTGCCTCATCGCGCTGCCCGCTGGCAATCAGGCCTTGCGTGAGGCAGATGTTGAACTCGGTGGTAATCAGCTCGTAACGAACTGCGTGAATTTGTGCGAGGGAGGCGCGAAGGTCCGCGATCGCGTTCCGGCCCTGCCGAATCGCAAGTTGCGCCTTTCTTGCGCGTCCAACTGCGGTCAGTGGTCCAAGGGAATAGGATTCGGAGATCGCAATCGAGCCGTCGATATACTCCTCCGCACTGTGAAAATCTCCGGTCCACAAAAAGATCGACGCGGCCCAGGCAAGAAGAACGGTGACCGATGCCGGATGATCCATTCGCCTGGCGGCGTCGATGAATTCCCGGGCACGCTCAACGGCCTGGGTCGGATGCCCTTGCATCCAAAGTGTTCTCGCCAGCGCGATGCCGGCTCGGAAATGACGATCATGGACCAGATAGATCGTGTCGCTCTGCTGTGATGGCGACCAATCTGCGAAAAGGGCCTCGAGCTCGGTGCGCGCGCCGCGGAGGTCTCCCATCATGAGGAGGGAGCGTCCGAGAATGGAATGGGCCAGGGCAAGAGCTGCGGGATCGTCGACGCTGGCCGCGAGCGACCGGCAGCGCTTTGCAAACGACAATGCGACATTGAAGTCGCCGCTGCGGAAGTGGAACATGTGCAACATGCCAAGCAGGCCCGCTTCGCTGGCGGCGTCGTGCTCCGCTTCGGCCAGCAGCAAACTGCGGTCCAACGCCTCTCGCGCATGCTCGCTCTCTCCATGGAGAAGCATCGACGAGATCCCGAGGCCGGCTTGCAGGTGCATCTGCTCGGGCTTGCTGCAGACCTGATCGTCGAGGGCAGCCAAAGCGCGTTGCGACCAATGATGGCATTCCGGAAGCAGCGACATCGCCAGGAGGACGGGCGCTGCGGCGGCGGCGAGCCCAATGCCGGTTGGCTGGTCACCGTTTGGTCCAAAACACCATTCCAGGGCAATGCGAATATTGCTGACGCCGGCGAAATAGGGGGCGCGTTGCGTACCGGACATCAGCGACGACCATCCGGTGGCAGCTTGCGCAATCCATTGCCGGTAGTAACGTGCATGACGGATGGCCAGGGCGGCCGTTTCGACGTCATCAGCCGTGAGCCCGATTGCATAGGCCCGGGTCGTATCAAGGAGACGATAGCGCATGACGGCGTCGAGCGAACGCGTTGCGACCATGGACTTGGCAACCAGGCTGTCGATGGCCTCAAAAACTTCCGCCTGGTCGAGACCATTGCCGGTGGCGACTGCAAGCGCGGCGTCGAGGGTGAAATTTCCGACAAAGATCGCCAGTCTGCGCAGCACGATGCGCTCTGTTTCCGAGAGCAGGCTGTAACTCCAGTCGAGCGTCGCCTGGAGGGTCTTTTGCCGGGGCGGGGCGGTGCGTGGGCCTGCCCATAATTGGCCGAGTCGCTGGTCGAGCAGGGCGGCTGTTTCATTCAGGCCATAGACCTGGACGCGGCGCGCGGCCAATTCGATGGCGAGCGCTACCCCATCCAGCTTCCGACAGATGTCAGCCACGATCGCGGCTTCAGCGTCGTTCAGCTTCAAGTTGGCGCCGCTTGCCAGGGCACGTTCGACGAACAATTGCGTAGCAGGGAATGTTCGTGCGACGTCGGCGGAAAGTTCACCGTCCTCGGGAGGATAAGCGAGCGGCTCCAGCCGATAGACGTTCTCTCCTTCGACCTGCAGCGTTTCACGGCTCGTTGCGAGAATGTGAACTTGCGGAGCGGTCCCGAAGATCGCCGCAGCCAGGGTTGCAACGGCGTCAATCAGATGTTCGCATGTATCGAGCACAAGCAGAAGC
>NZ_JBFUES010000339.1:0-7066 GCF_056403875.1 Bradyrhizobium sp. P2_E8 | reverse complement strand
GCGACCAGGCGCTGCGTGCTGATCGACGACGGCAGCGAGGTGCCTTACGACACGCTGGTGCTCGCGACCGGCGCGCGGCACGCCTATTTCGGCCACGACGAGTGGGAGCAGTTCGCGCCCGGCCTGAAGACGCTGGAGGACGGGACAACGCTGCGCCGTCACATCCTGGTGGCGTTCGAGCGCGCCGAACGCGAGACCGATCCGGCGCGGCGCGCAGCGCGGCTGACCTTCGTCATCGTCGGCGCCGGCCCCACCGGCGTCGAGCTCGCCGGCACAATTGCCGAGATGGCGCATCACACCCTGCCCGGTGACTTTCGCAACATCGACACGACCAAAGCGCGCGTGGTGCTGATCGAGGCGGGGCCGCGCGTGCTCGCAGGGTTTGCCGACGACCTCTCGGCCTACGCGCAGGCCTCGCTGGAGAAGATCGGCGTCGAGGTGGTGCTGGGACAGCCGGTCACCGAGATCAATCGTGAGGGCGTGGTGTTCGGCGGCAAGCTGCTCGAGGCAAAGACAAGAATCTGGGCCGCCGGCGTGCGCGCTTCGCCAGCCGCCGAATGGCTCGGCGCGCCGGCCGATCGCGCCGGACGCGTGCAGGTCGAAGACGACCTGACGATTCCAGGCCATCCCGAAATCTTTGCGATCGGCGATACCGTCAGCATCAACGCCTGGGAGGGCAAGCCCGTGCCCGGCATCGCCCCGGCCGCCAAGCAGCAGGGAAAGCATGTCGCCGAAGCCATCAAGGCGCGGCTACGCGGCGCTGCGACGGGCCCATTCCGCTACAAGCACGCCGGCAGCCTCGCGCAGATCGGCAAGCGCCTCGCCGTGATCGACTTCGGCCGCATCAAGCTGCGTGGCACGATCGCGTGGTGGATCTGGGGCATCGCCCACATCTACTTCCTGATCGGCCTCCGCCACCGCCTCAGCGTCGCCCTCAGCTGGCTCTGGATCTACGCCCGCGACCAGCGCGCAGCGCGGCTGATCACGCAGGGATCGAGCAAGGTGGTGGGGTGAGGCCTCTCCCTCTCCCCGCTTGCGGGCAGAGGGCTGGGTGAGGGGGAGCCTCCGCGGCGACAGTGAGAGTCGAATCCTTCGATGTTCCCCCACCGTCATTGCGAGCCAACGGGTCCGCGCAAACGTTAAGCAACGGGCGTCAAGTGGTTAACACGAAAAAATATGCCTGACGGCGCTCCGCCAGCGTCCTTGAAAGCAGCACACTCCGTCACTTAATCCGCCGCGCACTGATTTTTGCTTCAGGAGGCAACCATGTTCGTCATGGAGTTTGTCGCCGCGCATCCRTATTTCACCATCGTTGCCGTCGCGGCGATCGCGTATTTTATCGGCAGCATCCGCGTCACCAATCAGTATGAACGCAGCGTCGTGTTCCGGCTCGGCAAGTTCAATCGCACCGCCGGCCCCGGCCTCTATCTCGTCTGGCCGATCATCGAATGGCAGACCAAGCTCGATTTGCGCACCATCACCGCCAATGTCGAGCAGCAGGAAGGCATCACGCGGGACAATGTGCCGATCAAGGTCGACGCCGTGGTCTGGTATCGCATCGTCGATCCCGAGCTCGCCGTGATCGAGGTCAAGGCGGTCTCGAACGCGGTCGTGCAGGTCTCGCTGACGACGCTGCGCGCGGTGCTCGGCCAGCATACGCTGGATGAGATCCTGAAGGCGCAGGACACCATTGCCGATGTCATGCAGAAGTCGATCGACGCCACCACCGAACCGTGGGGCGTGAAGGTCGAGCTGGTGCAGATGAAAAGCGTCGAGATACCTCCGAGCATGCAGCGCGCGCTGGCGCAGGAAGCGGAAGCGTTGCGCGAAAAGCGCGCCCGCCTGATCAAGGCAGAGGCCGAGCTCGATGCCGCCGAGCAGCTGCGTCAGGCCGCCGAAGTGATCATGCAGAATCCGGCCGGCCTCGAGCTGCGCCGCATGCAGATGATCACCGAAGTCGGCGCCGAGCAGAACACCATGACGCTGGTGATGATGCCGAGCGAGTTCGTATCGATGGCAAGGGGGATTGCGGACGTCGCGAAGGCGGTGGTGGCGAAGGGGTGAATTCCTCTCCCTCTCCGCCGCACGCAACTCTTCCTTCTTCCCTTGCGGGAGAAGGTGGCATAGGCGGCCTCCGGCCGCCGTTCACTTAGAACGCCGATGCTTCGCAAATCCACCCTCTCCCACAAGGGGAGAGGGTGCGGTAGCGCTCGCGGCCGCGATGTTACTACGGCGCCTTGCAAACGAAATTCGCGGCGTCCTCGCTATCGCCCTGCCCCGAATAGGCGGCATAAGACGGGTATGGACACAGCGGCCGCGTGCGGTTCGGGCTCCACGAAGCCGGGACTTCCTTGTTCGCCGGATTGGCGGAGACGATGATGCGCTCGGGCGCCTTGCCCTTCTCCACCCAATCGGTCAGCGCGCTGAGTGCATCGAACTTGTCGAGCGCGACGCCACCGCCGCAATGGGTTTCGCCGGGGATGGTGAACAGACGCGCGATGCCGTCCGCACGTCCCTGCAGGTTCTTGTCCAGCCGATCGTACCAGCGGATGCTGTCATTCACCGAGAACACCGGGTCGGCCTGGCCGTGATAGATCAGCATCTTTCCGCCGGACTTCTGCAACCCCGCGAGCTTGGGGTCATCGACGTCGGGCGGGGTCATGAAGTCCATGGCCGATTCGGTGAATGTGCCGTCCTTGGCGAAGATTTTTGGCGCGTCCTTGTCGAAATCATACGCCTTCAGGGCATCGATCAGCTTGTCGCTGCTGCCCTCCACCGCGACTGGCGGTGTCGAGAAGATGTAATTCAGCGACGCCGCGCCCATGGTTGCGATGATCGGATAGTTGTTCCAGGGCGCGACCGGACTCTCGACCTTCCAGGCGCGCCAGTTGCCGGTGCCGATGCCGCCATCGAGCGGCCAGTCGGAATAGAGCGCCTCGCCTTTCGAATTCTTCGGCCCGGCCAGGCTCGTCTTCAGCGCGTCCACCTTGGCTTGCGGCAGGCACGCATTGGTCTGACCTGGCGCGCAAGCAAGGCTCTTGAGATCGAACGCCTTCTGACAAGCCGCGAGATTGGCGGTCAAGCCGTCCTTGACGCCGTCGAGCGCATCGCAGGCCTCCGTGATGCGGGAGGCGATGACTTGCGCGTCCTCCCTGGTGATCGATTTGCGCAAATCCGGATCGGCCTTGAGAAAGGCCTGCACGTCCCAAGCATGCTGGATCGCCGCGCGCGGCAGATCGAAGCCGGGATTGCCGACGAGGAAGCCATCATAATTCTCGGGCATGCGCGAGGCCGCGACCATCGCGTGGCGTCCGCCGTTCGAGCAGCCGGCCATGTAGGAGCGATCCGGCTTGCGGCCGTAATGCAGGGTGATGATCGCCTTGCCCACGGGCGACAACGTCATATCGGCCGCGTAGCCATAGTCGCGCCGCGCCTGCGGATCGAGACCGAAGGCAGCGCCCGCAGTCAGACCGAGCGATTTGTTCGCGGGATCGGAGCCGGAATGCCCGCTGTCGGACGACAGCACGGCAAAGCCGCGCGCCAACGGCACCGTCCCGCCCGAGGCAAAGCCGTCCGGCTTGTCGCCGAGCGCAGGCACCACGACGCCATCATTGCCGCCGTTGACCTGGTGCAGGAAGCGGCCGTTCCACTCCGCCGGCAGGCGGAGCTCAAACTGGATGGCGTAGGATTTTCCATCCGCACCGGTGCGCTGGTTGGCGATCCCCGTCACGATGCAATGCTTGGGCAGGCCGGAGGCCGCGTCCTGCGCCTTTGAGCCCGTGATCTCGATGCCGGAAATGGCAAGCGATGCTGATGTGACCGGTGAGCAGGCCTCGGCATCCGCGCGGACCAGTGCCGTCGACCCCAGAAGCGCAGCCAGCGTGACTGCCGATACCAAGCCAGACCTCACGGCGGCCTCCCTCATTTGATTGATTATATCTTATAACTATTACACTTGCTCTCTTTCGTTGGCAAGCTGTGTCCCGGACGCGACGCAGAGCCGGGCCATGGCGCAGAAGGAATGGGCCCCGGCTCTGCAGCGCATCACTTCGTGACGCGCTGCGTCCGGGGCACGAGACGATCGAGTGCGGACGGTTCAGCCGATGCCGATCGATTCGGTCGATGCATCGTCGTTGAGCCGCGCCACCGCCTCCGCACGCCGCGTCAGGACGGCGCGCTGGTTGATGTAGCCCTTGTCGGTGATCTCGCCGCCGTCCACCGACGGCGGCTCGGCGAGCAGAAGGGCGCGCGTGGCGTGGCCGGAGGAATTGGCGCCCTGCTGCTTCAGCTTTGCAAGGCCCTCCGCGATCGCGGCCCTGACCCTGCCATGGGCCAGCACATCATTCACATCAGCCGTATCGGGCAAACCGGCATGCGTGCGGCACGCCGCGATGTTCGGGAACACCAGGAAGCGCACCTCGTCGCCGCCGTGACCGGCGACGACGATATCCTGCGCGAGCGGCGCCAGCGCGCGATGCCGGCGAGGCGCAGCGTACCGACGCTGACCCAGGTACCGGAATTGAGCTTGAAGTCCTCCGCGACAYGGCCGTCGAAGAACAGGCCGCGCTCCGGCCGCGCGCTATCAGCAAGCTTCACTGCATCCCCGATGAGATAGAAGCCCTCGTCGTCGAACGCCTGCTTCGTCAACTCGGGCGCCTTCCAGTAACCCGGCGTGACGTTGGGGCCGCGCACGCGCACCTCCAGCTTGTCGCCGGAGGTGACGAGCTTCAGCTCGGTGCCGGGGATCGGCACGCCGATATTGCCGGATCGTTCGGCGAGGAAATGGCAGTCGGTCGCCAGCGGCGAGGTTTCCGTCGAGCCCCAGGCCGAGACCATCGGCAGCGGGCGGCCGACCGTCTGGATGGACAGTTGTTCGAGCGCGTCCCAGAGATTCTGCGGCAGCGCGGCGCCGGCATAGAAGGCGAACTTCACCTCGCTGAAGAAGCGGCGGCGCAACGCTTCGTCGCCGCGCAATGCCGCGATCAGCATGTCGAAGCCGCGCGGCACGTTGAAATAGACCGTCGGCATCACGCTTTTCAGGTTGGCAAGCGACGTCGCAAACAGACCAGGCGCAGGCTTGCCGCCGTCGATATAGAGCGAGCCGCCGTTGCGCAGCACGAGGTTGAAATTGTGATTGGCACCGAAGGTGTGGCTCCAGGGCAGCCAGTCGAGAATGACGAGATCGCTGCCAGCCTGTTCGAGGAAGGTCCAGGTCTGCGCCTTGGCCTGCTGGCTGGAGGTCAGCATGCGCTGGGTGTTGATGACCGCCTTCGGCGTGCCGGTCGAGCCTGACGTGAACAGGAATTTTGCGATCGTGTCCGGCGTCACCGCGGCAAAGGCTTTGGCGACGTCGGCAATTTCGGACGTTGCCGCAACGATGCTGAAGGCGAGTGCGTCGGCGTCATCGCCGTTGCCGCTGATGACCTGCGCCTTGTGCAGCGGCTTGATCGCGGCCAGCGCCGCCGCGAACGGCTTCGTCGCGGCGACGTAGATCGCGCCCGGCTCGAGCAGCGTGATCATGCACTTGAGCTTGTCGAAATCCCTGGACATCAGCGAATAGGCCGGCGAGATCGCGGCCGAGGGCACGCCGACATGCTGCGCGGCAAGCGCGAGCAGCGCATGGTCGATGCTGTTGTCGGAGAGGATCACGAGCGGGCGTTCGGCGCCGAGGCCTTGCGCCAGGATCCACGACGCCGCGCCACGCACCTGGCGCAATGCCTGCGCATAGGTGACGGTGGTCCATGGCGCTTCGACATTGCCACGCTCGGCGAGGAAGACCGCATCGGGCGTCTGCTGCGCCCATTGCTCCAGCCAGTCGCCGATGCAGCGCGCACTGTCGCGCAACGGTTCGGGCGAGCGCAGCACGATGCTGCCGTCGGCGCGACGCTCGGCGACTGTCTTGGGCATTGCGAACAGGCTCGAAGCGTCGCCGCGTGCGGCGGTTATCATGGTTTCCTCCTCGCCCGGACGTCCGGATCGGCTACAGCCTCGTTCCGGGCCGCTTTGGTCATATTGTTGGGCACGACAATTGTTGTCGTCAACAACAAACTTTCGCGTGGGCCTTCGGGCCGCTAAGATTGCGCGGCAGGAGAGATCACGTGACAGCCAACGCAGCCCGAGCCGACACCCGCCCCTCCCCACGCAAACGTGCCGGCAACGGCGCGGCGCGGCCGAACGACGCGGACGAGATCGGCCTCGACGCGCTGGTCGGGCACGCCGGTTATGCGGTGCGGCGCTTCCAGATCTGGATCTTTCAGGACTTCATCAAGACGCTCGGCGACGTCGACATCCGGCCGACGCAATATTCGGTGCTGACGGTGATCGGCGCCAATCCGGGCCTGTCGCAGATGGCGGTGGCCAAGCGCCTCGGCATCGAGCGCGCCCGGCTGGTGCATCTGCTCGACAGCCTCGAACAGCGCAAATACGTGAAACGGATCAAGTCGAAGGCGGACCGGCGCTCGCACGCCCTGCATCTCACCGCCCAGGGCGAGACCGCGCTGGCGAAGTTCAAGCGGCTCGCCGCCGAGCACGAGCGGCATGTCGAGGCGAAGATCGGCAAAGAGAACCGGGAGCGGCTGCTCCAGATCCTCGCTGGCTTCACCTGATCCCACCTGCCCAAAATTTGCGCAAATGCCCGGAACAAGGCGTTGGCGCAACGGCCCGCCCGGCCGCCGAAATATCCCCCAACCTACTGATCTCCCGATAATATCCGGAGCATCCGCGCTGCCCGGATTCTGTACACAATGGCACATCGCTTGCTTCGATCCGGGTGAGGACATGTTGCCGGAGTTTTGTCGCCATGGGGGCTGAAATGGGGGCTGAGCAGCCTGAAACGATCGCCGCGATTGTGGCCGCGCATCGCGCGGGCACGCTCACGCCGGCACAGACGCTCGCGCGCAGCTACCAGCGCATCCGCGACCACAACGATCCCGCTGTCTTCATCAGCCTGCGCGACGAGAAGGACGCGATCGCGGAGGCCGAAAAGCTTGCCGCGCGCGCGGATGCTGCCAGCCTGCCGCTCTACGGCGTCCCGGTCGCAGTGAAGGACAATATCGACGCGCTGGGA
>NZ_JBFUES010000338.1:0-7095 GCF_056403875.1 Bradyrhizobium sp. P2_E8 | reverse complement strand
GGCCTGCCGGGCTTCTCGATCCCCGACGACAAGGGCAACTGGACCGGCTTCGACGTGGATTTCTGCCGCGCGGTGGCGGCGGCGATCTTCAACGATCCGGCCAAGGCGAAGTTCGTCGCGCTCGACGCCAGCGAGCGCTTCAAGGAATTGCAGAGCCGGAAGGTCGACATCCTCTCGCGCAACTCGACCTGGAGCATGGCGCGTGAGCTCGACTACGACCTCTATTTCCCCGCCGTCGCCTATTACGACGGCGCGGGCTTCATGCTGCCGCGTGCGCGGAACAAGGAGACGTCACTGGACCTGACCGGCAGCAAGGTCTGCGTGCAGTCCGGGACCACGACGGCGCTCAACGTCGCCGATTACTTCCGCGCCAACAACATGAAGTATGAAGAGGTGAAGTTCGACAAGCTGGACGACGTGGTGAAGGCCTACGACACCGGCAAGTGCGACACGCTCTCCGCAGACGTCTCCCAGCTCTATGCGCTCAGGCTGAACCTCGGCAAGCCCGGCGACCACATGATCCTGCCGGACATGATCTCCAAGGAGCCGCTCGCGCCCGTCGTGCGCCAGCGCGACGACGACTGGATGATGATCGTGAAGTGGACGCTCTACGCGATGATCAACGCCGAAGAGCTCGGCGTCTCCTCGGAGAACATCGACGAGGCCCTGAAGTCGAAGAAGCCGGAAGTGATGCGGCTGGTCGGCACCGAAGGCAATTACGGCGAGCAGCTCGGCCTCACCAAGGACTGGGTCGTCCGCATCATCCGCAACGTCGGCAATTACGGCGAGATGTACGAGCGCAACATCGGCGAGAAGTCGAAGCTGAAGATCCCGCGCGGCATGAACCAGCTGTGGAACGCGGGTGGCGTGCAGTACGCGCCGCCGATGCGGTAACGGCGGTCTCACTGCCGTCATTGCGAGGAGCAAAGCGACGAAGCAATCCAGAGTCCCTCCGCGGTGACGGTCTGGATTGCTTCGCTGCGCTCGCAATGACGAGATTGGGGCAGGCGCTCTCAACAATCTCAACTGTCATCGCCCGCGAAAGCGGGCGATCCAGTATTCCGAGACGGTTGTGATCGACCGCGAGGCCGCGGCGTACTGGGTCGCCCGGTCAAGCCGGGCGACGACACCGTCTTTGTTGCTAACAAACCGCCCTCTCCCCTCATCCCGAGGAGCGCGCCCTGCGCGCGTCTCGAAGGATGAAAGGCCGAGATGCAGCAGCGGGGGCCTTCATGGTTCGAGACGCCGCGCAAGCGCGCGGCTCCTCACCATGAGGGGTTAGGGCTCAATACCCCCGCGCCCGCGCCAGCTGCTCGGTGTGGTAGTTCGCATCCCCGAACAGTTCCTCGCACACCCGCGCGCGCTTCATGAAGAAGCCGATGTCGAACTGGTCGGTCATGCCCATGCCGCCATGCATCTGCACGCCCTCCTGCACCGCGCGTGTGGCTGTGGTGCCGGCGCGCGCCTTGGCCACGGCGACGCTTGATGCGGCCTTGGCAACGTCCGCATCCAGCGCCTGGAGCGCCTTCATCACCGCGGCGCGGGTGATCTCGATGTCGACATAGAGCTCGGCGGCACGGTGCTGCAGCGCCTGGAATTCGCCGATCAGCTTGCCGAACTGCTTGCGGCTCTTCAGATACTCGACGGTGCGGCCGAACACCTCGTCGCTCAGGCCCACCATTTCGGCGGCGACCGCGCCGCGGCCGATATCGAGCACGCCGTCGAGCAGGCCGGCGGCCTGATCGACCTCGCCGAGCACGCTGTCGGCGTTGACCTCGACATTGGCAAGCTCGATCCGCGCCGCGTTGTGCGCATCGACCATGATGGTGCGCTCGACCGCGACGCCCTTGGCTTTGGGGTTGACCAGGAACAGCGTCAAGCCGTCACGCTCGCCGGCCGAGCCCGCGGTGCGCGCGGCAACGATGAGGAGATCGGCGACGTGGCCGTCGACGACCAGGGCCTTGGCACCGGAGAGCTTGAAGCCGTTGCCGGCGCGCACGGCCTGGAGGCTGGTCTGGAGCGGACGATGCTTGGCGCCCTCGTCGATCGCGAGCGTCGCCAGCAGCGAGCCGTTCGAGATCTTCGGCAGGAACTCCGACTTCTGCGCGGCATTGCCGCCGCGGTTCAGCGCCGAGGCCGCGACCACGCTGTTGGCGAGGAAGGGCGAGGGCATCAAGGTGCGGCCGATCTCCTCCATCACGATCCCGGCCTCGACGAAGCCGAGACCTGAGCCGCCGAACTCTTCCGGCACCAGCAGGCCGGCAAAGCCCATCTCGGCGAAGGAATGCCAGAACTCCTTGGAGAAGCCGGTGGGATCCTTGCTATCGCGCAAGTGGCGCAGATGCGACACCGGCGCCTTGTCGCTGATCAGCCCGCGCGCAGAGTCGCGGAGCATCGATTGTTCTTCGGTGAGGACGAGGGGCATGGTGGGTTCCAACAAAGTTCTGTTCGACTGGATTCGGTGTTGACCCTCGTGGTGAGGAGGCGCGTAGCGCCGTCTCGAACCACGAGGCCATCCTTCGAGACGCGGCCTTACGGCCGCTCCTCAGGATGAGGACTTTTGCTAGGCCCCCGGCAGATCGAGGATGCGCTTGGCGACGATGCCCAGCATCACCTCCGTCGTGCCGCCTTCGATCGAGTTGGCCTTGGTGCGCAGCCAGGCGCGCGGGCGGGCGCCCTGCTTCGAGCGCTCGCTCTCCCATTCCAGCGCATCGACGCCGCCGGCCGACATCAGGATCTCGTAGCGGCGCTTGTTGAGCTCGGTGCCGTAATATTTCATCGCGGACGAGAACGCCGGATGCGCCTGCCCCGCCTTGGCGAGATCGACGGCGCGCTCGGCGCAGGCGGCGAGGGCGGCTTCATCGACATCGAAGCTCGCGATCTTCCCGCGCAGCATGGAGTCATCGAGCTTGCCTTGCGCATCGGTGCCGACGGAATCGGCTGCGATCTGACCGAGCGGACGGCCGACGCCGCGCTCGCCCATGCCCGAGATCATCGCGCGCTCGTGCTGGAGCAGATATTTCGCGACGTCCCAGCCGCGGTTGACGGTACCGACCACATGCGATTTCGGCACACGGACGCCGTCGAAGAAGGTCTCGCAGAACGGCGAATAGCCGGAAATCAAAAGGATCGGCTTGGTCGTCACGCCCTTCGAGGTCATGTCGAACAGGATGAAGCTGATGCCGTCGTGCTTCTTCGCCGCGGGATCGGTACGGACGAGGCAGAAGATCCAGTCGGCATAGTTGGCGTAGGACGTCCAGATCTTCGAGCCGGTGATGACGAAATCATCGCCGTCGCTCTCCGCGCGGGTCTGGAGCGAGGCAAGGTCCGAGCCGGCGTTCGGCTCGGAATAGCCCTGGCACCAGCGGATCAAGCCAGCTGCGATATTTGGCAGATGCTCCTTCTTCTGCGCCTCGTTGCCGTATTTGAGCAGCGCCGGGCCAAGCATCCAGATGCCGAAGCTCGACAGCGGCGGCCGCGCGCCGATTCTTCCCATCTCCGCGCGCAGCACCTTGTGCTCGGCGGCGCTCAATCCGCCGCCGCCATATTCCTTCGGCCAATCCGGCACAGTCCAGCCCTTGTCGCGCATGCGCTCGAACCAGATGCGCTGCGGCTCGGACGAGAATTTTGCGTTGCGCCCGCCCCAGAACACGTCGGCGTCCGAGGTTGCGGGCTTGCGCATCTCCGGCGGACAATTGGCTTCCAGCCAGGCACGCGTCTCAGCGCGGAATGTTTCGAGATCGGCGGTTTCAGAATCGCTCATGGGTCGTTTCCATCAATCAAAATCGACTTGTTGTCACGGACTCTGGGCCATCGCCTCGTRGAATTCAACCACTTCCGCAGGCGCGTTCGGCTATAGTCGCCGCCACGGCGGTGCTTGAAAACAAAGAGGAAAAGAGAATGCGCCTGACACTTCTTTCGCCTGGCGAAATGAACGAGAGCCAGCGGCAGACCTATGACGAGTCGATTGCCGGCAAGCGCGGCAAGCCGCCGGCGCCGATGATGGCCTGGCTCAACAGCCCGGAGATGGCCCGCCACGCCACGCGGCTCGGCGAGGTCCTGCGCTTCGACACGATATTCCCCGCCAAGCTTTCGGAGATCGCGATCCTRGTGACGGCGCGGCACTGGACCGCGCATTACGAATGGTACGCGCATAAGCGCCTGGCGCTCCAGGGCGGCATGGATCCAAAAATCATCGACGCGATCCGCGACCGTCGCACGCCTGAGTTCGACGATCCCAAGGGCAGGATGATCTACGACGTCGCGAAGTCGCTGCATGAAGGCCACGGCGTCGAGAAGGGCCTCTATGACGAGGCAGTGAAGCTGCTCGGCGAGCGCGGTGTGGTCGAGGTGATCGGGCTGTGCGGCTACTACACGCTGGTGTCAATGACGCTGAACACGTTCGAGTTCGGGCTGCCCGAGGGCGAGGTACCGGAGCTGGCTTAGTTTCCTATTCGGAAACGATGGGTTTCGGGATGGGCCCGTAGCACTGTCCCGGGGCCCGACCTATCTGGGGTTGATCAACGGAGCATTGCCATGTCGCAGAACCCAGCCGTCCATGCCGGCACCCGAATCGGCCACGTCCATCTCAAGGTCGCCGACCTCGATCGCGCGCTCGGCTTCTATTGCGGCGTGCTCGGCTTCGAGCTGATGCAGCGCATGGGCTCGGGCGCGGCCTTCATCTCGGCCGGCGGCTATCATCACCACATCGGGCTCAACACCTGGGAAAGCAAGGGCGGCTCGCCGCCGCCGCTGGGCACGACCGGGCTCTTTCACACCGCGATCCTCTATCCGACGCGGCCGGCGCTGGCGGATGCGCTGCACCGGGTGCTCTCCGCCGGCATCACGCTCGACGGCGCCAGCGACCACGGCGTCAGCGAGGCGCTTTACCTGCGCGATCCCGATCAGAACGGCGTCGAGCTGTACTGGGATCGGCCCAGGGAGCAATGGCCGTTCGGGCCGGACGGCAAGCTGGCGATGATTACGAAGCGGCTGGATGTCGAGGCGTTGTTACGGCAGCGCGAGGCGTGATGCCGTGGTCCGTAGGGTGGATTAGCCGAAGGCGTAATCCACCAACTTCGTTCCGCATTCGCTGAAGCATGGTGGGTTACGCCGCGCAGATGCACTTCGTGCATCTGCAGGGCTAACCCACCCTACGCAGTTTTCGTGTGGCTAGTCCCCCGCACCATGATCAGCGCAGCAGCCACCACCTCCAGCGCGATGCAGAGATAGAACGGCATAGCGTACCCGCCGGAGAAATCGCGCAGGAAGCCGACGACGCCGGGGCCGAACGCGTAGGTCACCTGGTTGATCGCGGTGTTGAGGCTGATCAGCACGCCGAACGAGGCGGAATCGAACTCCTGCTGCACGATCAACGACGGCAGCGTGATGAGGTTGCCGACCGAGAAGCCGAACACCGCGCAGGCCGCGATCAGCACATAGTCGTTGTGCAGGTTGATGACTACGAGGAGCGCCGCGGCCTGGCTCAGGAACGACAGCGCCGAGGCGAGACGCTGGTTGAGGCGGTCGATCACCGTCGAGAACAGCACGCGGCCGACCACCGCCATCGCCGTCAGCACCGCAACCGCCACGGCCGCGCGCTCGCGGCCGATCACGGGGTCGAGGAACGAGATCAGGTGCACGATGAAGCCGACTTGCGCGAACAGCACCAAAGCAAAGGCAATGGTCACCGTGAGGAAGCCGACGTCCCGCAGCGCCCATGCGCGGATCTGCGTTGACGATTGCGGCTTCGCCTTCGCCGCCGCATGCCAGCCGTGAAGATCGGGCGGCCGTCCGACGACAAGCAGGATCACCGGCACGAGCAGCACCAGCATAGCGCCTGATGTGGCGTACATCGCGGTCGCGAATCCGACATGGCTGATCATGGTCACCAGCAGCGGCACGCCGACGATGCCGCCGAAGCTGGCGCCGTTCAGCGCGAGGCTGATCGCCATGCCGCGCCTGTGGTCGAACCACAGGCTGATCGTGTTGGTGATCATGGCGAGACTGGTGCCGGCCCAGCCGAAGGCGAGCACGGCGTTGGCGAGATAAAGCTGCCAGGGCTCGCGCACCGCGCCGATCGCGACTGCCGCGGCGGCCATCGCCAGCGTGCCCGCGATCAGGCAGAGGCGCGGGCCGTATTTTCTGACGGCCTCGCCGACGAAGACGACGAGCAGTGCGCCGAACAGATAGAAGAACGTGGTCCCTGCGGAGATCAGCGAGGCCGGCCAGCCCCGGGCGCGCTGGAGCTCGGCGACATAGACGCTCTGGCCGTAGAAGCCTAACCCCCAGCCGAAGGTCGCGAGCAGAAAGCACACCGCGACGATGCGCCAGCCTTCGTAGCGAAGCGAGGATTCGTCAACGGTGGGATGTCGAGGGTTGTCGAGCATTCGCGCTTCTCCTTCGCATCCCCGCAAGCGCCTGGTTTCACGCTCGCCTGTTCATGACGAGCATCATGTAACAACGCGGCTCCCGAAAATCACTTCGACCGCGATCGAACTATCAACGCTGCTGACAGCCTCCCGCCATCAGACCGCGTCCGGGAACTCGCCCATGGCCGCTTCCAGCTGCGCCTTGCGGCGGCGCGCCCAGGAGACCAGCGAGAGCACGGCAAGCCCCAGCACGACCGGCGGAAACACCACCATGTTCACCGCGGACCAGCCGTAACTGGCGAGCAATTGCCCTGACGAGAACGAGCCGATCGCCATCATGCCGAACACCAGGAAATCGTTGAAGGCCTGCACCTTGTTGCGCTCCTGCGGCCGGTGCGTCTCCAGCACCAGAGCGGAGGCGCCGATGAAGGAGAAATTCCAGCCGACACCGAGCACGATCAGCGTGGCCCAGAAGTGCATCGCGGTGATGCCGGAGAGACCGATGGTGGCCGCGCCGGCCTCGAGCAGCAGGCCGGCGGCGACGATCTTCGGCGCGCCGAAGCGCGCGATCAGCGCGCCCGTGAAGAAGCTCGGCCCGTACATCGCCACGATGTGCCATTGAATGCCGAAATTGGAATCGCTGACGCTGAGGCCGCAGAGCTTCATGGCGAGCGGCGCCGAGGTCATCACCAGGTTCATCATGGGATAGGCGATGACGCCGCAC
>NZ_JBFUES010000337.1:0-7123 GCF_056403875.1 Bradyrhizobium sp. P2_E8 | reverse complement strand
CGCTGCGCGCGTCCGCCTGTGATTGCAGCGTGACGGCGAGCTCGCCAAACGCCTGGGGAGGCGTTTTTCCGTCGTCAGGCCTGTTCGACGATCGTTCCAGCATCTGATCCCGTCCTGCGGGCGGCAGCGTCGGAGCCGCCGGCCGGTTCGTGGACGAAGCGCCCGCGGCGGAACAGCCCGCCGCCGAATGTGACGAAAAGTTTACCGGCCAGCATGACAGCCAGGGCAAACCACGTCAGCGCGTAGATCAGGTGGTTATTGGGAAAGCGGATCACGGTCAATCCGCCGATCGGGCCTTCGATGGGGCCTTGGGCGGTTTGTGATCCGGCATCGGCATCGACGAAAAAGGGTGCGACCTCGTGGAGGCCGCGTGCCGTCGCGATCGCGGCGACATCCCGCGAGTACCAGCGGTTGTGCTGGGGAACGTTGTTCCGGAGGAAGCCGCCTTTCGGCTCCGTCATGCGGAGCAGGCCGGTGATCGCGACCTCGCCGTCCGGATTGCCATCTCGGCGTGTCGATGCCTCGCGCCGCTCGGACGGCACGAAGCCGCGGTTGATCAGGACGAGCGTGCCGTCGTCGCGTTTGAGCGGCGTCAGCACCCAATAGCCGGGGCCTTCCTCGGTGACGGCCTGAACCAGCGTCTCGCGGTCATGCAGGAAGCGGCCGCTGACGGTGACGTGCCTGTATTCGTCGCTTGCGGCCGAGACCGCAGGCCACGCCGCGGGCGAGGGGATCGGCTGGGCCGGGGCATGGACGCGCTGCTCGACGCGGTCGATCAACGCCAGCTTCCAGGCGCGGCGTTCGATCTGCCAGACGCCGAGYGCGATCAGAACTGCAAAGGCCGTGAGCGAGAGGACCGTGAGCCACAGGGACGGGCGCGCAGCGTTACGGCGCGCCCATCCTGTCTTGCTCGTCACGGTCCCCAATTCGTTCACTTCATTCCGCTCATCTGGTGGATCGGCATCATGTTGCTGTTGAGGTGGTTCATCACCCACAGCGAGCCGGACAGCGCGATCACCACCATGACGATGGTGAAGATCAGCGCCATCATGCTCCAGCCGTTTTCGGACTTCGTGTTCATGTGCAGGAAGTAGATCATGTGCACGACGATCTGCACGACCGCGAAGGCCATGATGACCAGCGCGGTGATCTGCTTGCTCGGCAGCGCGCCGCTCATCACCAGCCAGAACGGGATCGCGGTGAGCACGACCGAGAGCACGAAGCCGAGGAGATAGGTCGAGAACGTGCCGTGGGCGTGACCATCGCCGTGGTGATGATCGTCCGCGTGGGCGGCGTGGGTATCGGTGTTCATCGCAGAACTCCCAGGAGATAGACGAAGGTGAAGACGCCGATCCAGACCACGTCGAGGAAGTGCCAGAACATCGACAGGCACATCAGGCGGCGGCGGTTGGCCTCGATCAGTCCGAACTTCCAGACCTGCACCATCAGGGTCACCAGCCAGATCAGGCCGCAGCTGACGTGCAGGCCGTGGGTGCCGACCAGGGTGAAGAAGGCGGACAGGAAGGCGCTGCGCTGGGGCGTTGCGCCTTCATGGATCATGTGGGCGAACTCGGTGAGCTCGATGCCGATGAAGGCGGCGCCGAACAGGCCGGTGATCGCCAGCCACATCTGCGTCTGGGCGATCTTGTTCTGCTGCATGGTCAGCATCGCGAAGCCGTAGGTGATCGACGACAGCAGCAGCATCGAGGTGTTCACCGCGACCAGGTCGAGGTCGAACAGGTCCTTCGGCGCGGGCCCGGCGGCGTAGTTGGCGCCGAGCACGCCGAAGGCGGCGAACAGCATCGCGAAGATGAGACAGTCGCTCATCAGGTAGATCCAGAAGCCCAGCGAGGTGCTGTAGCCTTCCGGATGCGGATGCTCGTCGGCGAGATAGAAGACCGGCTCGCCGGTTTGCGAGGGATTGACAGCGATAGTCATTTACTTGACTCCGGCGAGCAGTTTGGTGCGCGCGTCCTCGGTCCGGATGACGTCGTCGGCCGGAATGTCGAAGTCGCGGTGATAGTTGAAGGTGTGACCGATCCCGACGACGAGCATCGCGATGAAGCTCGCAGCCGCCAGCCACCAGATGTACCAGATCAGGCCGAATCCCATCGCGGTGGCGAGGCCGGCGAGAATGACGCCGGTGCCGGTGCTGCTGGGCATGTGGATCGGCCTGAACCCGGTGAGCGGACGCTGGTAGCCCCGCTTCTTCATGTCCCACCACGCGTCATTGTCGTGAACGACGGGGGTGAAGGCGAAGTTGTAGTCCGGCGGCGGCGATGAGGTGGCCCATTCCAGCGTGCGTGCATCCCAGGGATCGCCGGTGACGTCCTTGAGCTGCTCGCGCTTGAGGAGGCTGACCGCGAACTGCATCAGCATGCTGAGAATGCCGAGGAAGACGAGGCCGGCACCGATCGCGGCGATGACGAACCATATCTGCAAGGACGGATCGTCGAACACGCGCAGACGGCGGGTCACGCCCATCAGGCCGAGCACATAGAGCGGCATGAAGGCGAGGTAGAAGCCGACGACCCAGAACCAGAACGACAGCTTGCCCCAGAAGACATCGAGCTTGAAGCCGAACGCCTTCGGGAACCAGTAGTTGATGCCGGCAAAGGCGCCGAACACCACGCCGCCGATGATCACGTTGTGGAAGTGCGCGATCAGAAACAGGCTGTTGTGCAGGACGAAGTCGGCCGGCGGCACTGCGAGCAGAACGCCGGTCATGCCGCCGAGCACGAAGGTCAGCATGAAGGCGATCGTCCACATCATCGGCAGCTCGTAGCGGATGCGGCCGCGATACATCGTGAACAGCCAGTTGAACATCTTCGCGCCTGTGGGGATCGAGATGATCATCGTGGTGATGCCGAAGAACGAGTTGACGCTGGCGCCCGAGCCCATCGTGAAGAAGTGGTGCAGCCAGACCAGGTACGACAGGATGGTGATGACGACCGTGGCGTAGACCATCGAGGTGTAGCCGAACAGCCGCTTGCCGGAGAAGGTCGAGGTGACTTCCGAGAAGATGCCGAAGGCGGGGAGAACCAGGATGTAGACCTCGGGATGGCCCCAGATCCAGATCAGGTTCACGTACATCATCGGGCTGCCGCCGAAATCGTTCGTGAAGAAGTTGGTGCCGACGTAGCGATCGAGCGAGAGCAGCGCGAGCACCACGGTCAGGACGGGGAAGGAGGCGACGATCAGGATGTTGGTGCAGAGCGACGTCCAGGTGAACACCGGCATCTTCATCATGGTCATGCCGGGGCAGCGCAGCTTGACGATGGTACAGATCAGGTTGATGCCGGATAAGGTCGTGCCGACGCCTGCGACCTGCAGCGCCCAGATGTAATAGTCGACGCCGACGTCAGGGCTGTAGCCGATGTTCGACAGCGGCGGATAGGCGAGCCAGCCGGTGCGGGCGAATTCGCCGATGAACAGCGAGGCCATCACCAGCACCGCGCCGCCGACCGTCATCCAGAAGCTGAAATTGTTCAGGAACGGGAACGACACGTCGCGCGCGCCGATCTGGAGCGGCACGACGTAGTTCATCAGGCCGGTGACCAGCGGCATCGCCACGAAGAAGATCATGATCACGCCGTGCGCGGTGAAGACCTGGTCGTAGTGATGGGCGTTGAGATAGCCTTCGGAGCCGCCGAACGCGAGCATCTGCTGGCCGCGCATCATCAGCGCGTCCGCGAAGCCGCGCAGCAGCATCACGATGCCGAGGATCATGTACATGATGCCGATGCGCTTGTGGTCCACCGTGGTGAACCATTCGCGCCAGAGGTAGCCCCAGAGACGGAAATAGGTGAGGCCGCCGAGCAGCGTGGCGCCGCCGAGCGCGACCACCACGAAGGTGCCGACGACGATCGGCTCGTGCAATGGCAGTGACTCGAGGCCGAGCCGGCCGAAGATGAGCTTGAGAAGATCAGGAGACATGCGAGCTCTCTTTAGGAGTCTGACTTCGGACGCTGTCCGAGGAAGAAGGACGAGGACTTGAGCGGCGTGAAAGTCGGCCGCTTCAGGCCGGCGCCGAGCAGCGGCGCGGTGTCGACGGGCGCCGTGATGGAGGCGGTGGTCTTGCCCTGCGGCGCATCCGGCGTGCAGGTGCCGGCGACGAAGGTCGGCTCGGGGCCGAGCGCGGTGCCGCGGCGGGCGTACTTGTCGTAGGAGAGCGGCAGGGTGTTGTTCAGGCCCTGATGGCCGGCGCCGCCCTTGGCGTCGATCGCCATCATCTCGCTCTGGCACATCTTGCCGGTCTCGACGCACATGTTGAGGATCAGGCGGTAGAGATCGGAATCGATCGTGCCCCAGCGCCGCACCGGCTCGTTCTGGCTGGGCTTTTCGAGCTGGAGATATTCGGCACGTCCGAGCGAGCCGCCGGCGGACTTGGCGCTGGCGATCCAGGCGTCAAAGCCCTTGTCGTCGAGGCCCTGGAAGTTGAAGTGCATGCCGGAGAAGCCGGCGCCGCTGTAGTTCGCCGAAAAGCCCTTGTAGGTGCCGGGATGGTTCACCACCGCGTGGAGCTTCGTCTCCATGCCCGGCATTGCGTAGATCTGGCCGGCGAGCGCGGGGATGTAGAACGAGTTCATCACCGAGGAGGCGGTGATGCGGAAGTTGATCGGACGATCGACGGGAGCTGCCAGATCGTTGACGGTGGCGATGCCGTAGTCCGGATAGATGAAGAGCCATTTCCAGTCGAGCGCGACGACGTCGACCTCGAGCGGGGCCTTGGACTGGTCCACGGCCTGCTCCGCTTTGATGCGGCCGAGCGTGCGATAGGGGTCGAGCAGATGCGTCCCCATCCAGGTCAGCGCGCCCAGGCAAATGATGATCAGCAGCGGCGCCGACCAGATCACCAGTTCAAGCTYGGTCGAGTGATCCCATTCCGGCTCGTAGCGGGCCGAGGTGTTGGACTGGCGGTAGCGCCAGGCGAACAGCACCGTCAGCGCCATCACGGGGACGACGATCAGGAGCATCAGGACGGTGGAGATGATGACGAGGTCGCGCTGCTGGGCAGCGATGTCGCCGGCTGGCGCCAGCACGACGTAGTTGCAGCCACTGAGCGCAACTGCCAGGGGTAGCAGCGCCAGGATCTTGAGACGGGACACGGGCCGAGCCTTTGAGAATGAGTTTCCTTTGCGGGGCCAACGGGTAGCTGCGGCGCAGCAATCCGGACATTGGACAATTTGTCCAATGTTGCAGTGCGGAATGTTGGGTCAGACAGGCCCGGATTGCCTGGCGCCCCGCCGGGCGGTCGGCTTTGGTTTTCAGGACGTTAAGGGCGCACGAATGGCGACGGCACAGACCCCCGCAATGGCAGACCTCCACTCGGGCGAGCACGGCCACGACCAGGCCAGTCCCGGCGAGATTGCCATCGGCGTCATCATCGGCCGGACCTCGGAATTCTTCGACTTCTTCGTCTACGCGATCGCCTCGGTGATCGTGTTCCCGCGCCTGGTGTTCCCATTCACCAGCGAGCTGACCGGCACCCTCTATTCCTTCATGATCTTCGCGCTGGCCTTCATGGCCCGGCCGATCGGCACCGTCATTTTCATGACGGTCGACCGGGAGTACGGCAAGACGGCCAAGCTGGTCTCGGCGCTGTTCCTGCTCGGCACCGCCACCGTGGCGCTCGCGTTCCTGCCCGGCTATTCCGAGATCGGCAGCGCCGCGATCTGGCTGCTGGCGCTGGCGCGTATCGCGCAGGGTCTGGCCTGGGGCGGCGCCTGGGACGGTATGGCTTCGCTGCTGGCGCTGAATGCGCCGCCCTCCAAGCGCGGCTGGTACGCGATGGTGCCGCAGCTCGGGGCCCCGCTCGGGCTGATCGTGGCGAGCGCGCTGTTCGCCTATTTCGCCGGCAATCTCTCGGCCGACGATTTCTTCGACTGGGGCTGGCGCTATCCGTTCTTCGTCGCCTTCGCCATCAATGTCGTGGCGCTGTTCGCCCGCCTGCGCATGGTGACGACCGAGGAATATGCCTCGCTGTTCGAGACCCGCGAATTGCAGCCCGCGCGCATCTCCGACACCGTCGCGCGCGAAGGCCAGAACATCATGCTCGGCGCGTTCGCGCCGCTCGCGAGCTTCGCGCTGTTCCACATGGTCACCGTGTTTCCGCTGTCCTGGGTTTTCCTGTTCACCCGCGAAAGCCCGGTGCGCTTCCTGATCATCGAGATCGTCGCCGCCGTGTTCGGTGTGGGCGCGATCGTGCTCTCGGGCATCATCGCCGACCGCGTCGGCCGCAAGTCGCTGCTGATGGGATCGGCGATCGCAATCGCGATCTACAGCGGTTTCGCCCCGCAGCTGCTCGATGCCGGCGCGTTCGGTGAGACCATCTACATGGTGATCGGCTTCATCCTGCTCGGCCTTTCCTTCGGTCAGTCCTCGGGCGCGATCGCCTCGAACTTCAAGCAGGCATATCGCTACACGGCCTCGGCGCTGACCTCGGACATGGCCTGGCTGTTCGGCGCCGGCTTCGCCCCGCTCGTCGCTCTGTTGCTGGCGACCAATCTCGGCGTCATCGCCTCGGGTGCGTATCTGCTCTCCGGCGCGTTCTGGACGCTGCTCGCGCTCTGGCTCAGCGGCCAGCGCGAAGCGGGCGATATGGACGCGGGCGGCTAGTCGGGCTCGAGCAGTCCGCCGCAAAATCAGTGTCGTCCCGGCGAAGGCCGGGACCCATAACCCCAGGGAGGGGTTGTGGAGCGGGCTGTCAACTCCGAGTCTTCGCCGAACTCAATCCTGTGGCTATGGGTCCCGGCCTGCGCCGGGACGACGGCGGAGTTTGCCGAACGACTGCAGCCTCAGTCCGCCACGATCTTCACGCGATCCCTCACCTTCACCTGCGCGGTGCGATCGAGGCCGTTGAGCACGCGGAAGCGCTCGGCGGGGTGATCGACGCCGGCCATGCGGTGGGAGAGCGATTCCACGGTGTCGCCGGGCTGCACGGTGATGACCTTGATGCGCAGCGGGCGGGCGGCCTGGATCTCGTCGAGGGTCAGGCGGCGGAACGAGTTGACGGTCTCGCGCGCGTTGCGCTCGCTCTCGGTCGACTTCTGCCGTGCCGCGAAGATGAAGCGGTAGACGTCGCTGCCGAAGCGCAGCGCATAGACCTTGAACTGCCACTGGT
>NZ_JBFUES010000336.1:0-7123 GCF_056403875.1 Bradyrhizobium sp. P2_E8 | reverse complement strand
GTGCAGGGCCGCACCACGGACGGGCTCAAAAGCAAAACCGTCCTTCAACACCCATGCGCCCTGCGGACCAAGGCCGACAAGCACATCCGCCCGGGCGGCAGGTATCCAGGCCACGTGGCCGGCAACGCGCGCACCGGCGGTGTCGCCAGCACCAGGATCCATGACCAGGGCGAAGCGGAGGTCGGACTGCCCGAGGTTCATCCCAAGCGACTTCAGCGGTTCAACCCCGCCGAAGGCCTCGATCACGTAGATCGCCGGCGCGAACCGGTCCAGCGCAAGCGCGGCGCCGGCGTCGGCTTCAGCGAGCAGACGATTGGTCCTGACACGAGCGAGCAGACCGAGGCCGGCACCGCCGGCTTCCTCGGCGATATCCAACGCCTCGAAGCCCAGCGCGGCGAAGCGTTCCCGCAAGCTTTCGCCGACCGTGCGCGCGGTTTCGAACTCGCGAAGACGGGGACGCAGTTCGTCAGCCGCGAAGCGCCCGATCGTCTCGGCAATGATCTCGTCGCTTTCTCCCCGCGCAAAGTCCACGCCTGCCCTCCCGTGTCGATTGTGCCGGGCGATCTGCAAGCCGGCTTGTCATTCGCCGGCAAACTAGATCGGGGAGGACGGGCGCCGCAATCCGTTGCATGGACATGTCTCTCACTTCCATATCCATGGAAGTGAGAAGACAGTCAGTTTCCGGCATTTCTCGGCAGGAACCGACGGATCGTCCCGCGCAGCGCCGCGACGTTCTGGTCGAGGTCCCGCTCGAGGCGGTACACCGGCCCACCAAGCGCGATGACGAAGTTGCGGGTGAACGGCGCGCGCGGCAGCGGCATCGCAATCACGCCGATGCCTTCGCTGTAGATGCCGCGAGAGAAGAAATAGCCTTGCTTGCGGATGCGCTCGATGTTCGCCATCACGTCTTTCAGCGCCACGCGGTGGCTGCGCACCGGTTCCGCATGATTGCTGCGGTAGACAAGCGTATCGATTTCCTCATCCGGCTTGCTGCTGAGCAACGTCAGGCCGACACCGCAGCGTGCCAGCGGGCGCAACGATCCCGGCTCGGCCGAATAGGCAAGCGCCTGGTTTGAGCGCAGCACATGCACATATTGGGCGCTGATGTCGCTCTGGGTCCCCACGATCACCGTTTCGCGGGTACGATCGCGCAACTCCTCCATCAGCGGCAGCATCCGGATTTCGCCGAACAGTTGCTCCGACACCCATCGCCCCAATACCGCGATCCGCATGGTCGGCAGATAGGTCTGTGTCTTGCGGTCGTACTCCAGATAGCCCAGCGTCACCAGGCTCTTCAGCATCGCCGCGCCGCTCGAGACGGGGTAGCGGAGTTCGTCACAGATCGCCTTGAGGCCGAGCGGGCGACGCGCGCGATCGAAGAATTCCATGATCTCGAACACGCGCCGTGCCGACTTGATCGCGGCATCCGCCATCGGAACCTCCCGGACATAGCTCCTAGTATGTGGAGAGACGTTCCATATACGTGTTTACGCGCCAGAGCCACTCCCTTGACGTCTGTGATCCACTCACCCTTTGTCCACTACGCACTCGGCCGCATCGATAACGTACGCCGCGTGACGAAAATCCCTGATGGTGGCGAGCTTGTCGGCGGACCAGTTCAACAGCATGAAATATTTCGGCCGCCCGCCCGGCTCGTTCGGATCGAACACCAGGATCGCCGGACGTCCGTCGACCTGCCCCGTCACCAGGTGCCAGTCGCTGATCTTCGAATAATTGCCGAAATAGCGCGATACCTCGGCCTTGCCCTTCAGCCTGGTGCGGTTGACGAGCTCGAGCCTGACGTCATCGGCGATCATGGCGCGGATCGCGTCGAAGTCGCGGGCATTGAAATGGCCGACATAGGCGTTGAGCCGCGTGCGGTCGGCTTCCGACAGGCCCGGCTGCGGCGCGTCGTCCGGCTCCTCGGCAAACTCACGCAGCTGCGTGCGCCCACGATGCAGCGCGGCCTTCACCGCCGGCAGGCTGAAATCCATGATGCCGCAGACCTCGGCCAGCGAGCAGCCGAGCACGTCCATCAGGATCACGCTGGACCTCTGCGCCACCGACAGCCGCATGAAGGTGCGCAGGCTGGTCGCAGCAATCTGGCGGCTTTCCAAATCATCGAGCTGGTCGGCAATCATCTCCACCTCCTCAGCCGAATGCAGCGCCTCCTGCCGGTTGCGGCGGCGCAGGAAATCCAGCGCGGTGTTGTGCGCGATGCGGAACAGCSAGCCCTCCGTATTGACGACGGGCGTGACCGATTGCAGCGCTCCCATCGCCTTGATCAGCGCATCCTGCAGCACGTCCTCACCGTCGATGACCGAGCCGACCATGCGCGCGCAGTAGCGATGCAGCTTCGGCCGCATCCGCGCCAGCAGCGCCTCGATATCGACGGTGGCCAGTGGCTCTGGCGCCATTGTTCCTCCGACTCGCCTGTTCAGGACTCGTCCAGCATACGATAGTTGCCGACGATCCTCACATCACGAACCAGCGGCGGCTCGGCGCAGCGGTCGCGGATGCCGTCCTGGAACGCCTGAAACGCCCTAAGTTTCGGGATCGGGCTCGAGCCGTCCTCGGTCGCGGCCTCGACAAAATGGATGAAGGTGTCGTCCTCCAGCCGCAGCGTCAGATAGCGCACGCCGTCCGGCCCGGCCGCCTTCAATTCCGCAAATACGGCCGAAACCAGCTCAGCATTCCTGTCGGCCAGCTCCGGCTTGGCCTTGTACCTGATCAACGTCCTTCTCATCGCACGCTCCTTGCTCATGTCGCGACCTTGCTCGCGGCCGCCTCACCCCTAGGACGTTTGCCGGCAGCCGAAGGATGCGGCCCGGGGAAAATTATTTTTGGGCGCATCCTTTACCCCTCCGGCCTCGTCTAGCCCGCAGAACGCGCCGCGACAGGGTGGCGCGACACACGGAGAGAGGGCGATGCAGACCCCGACCAATCGCGCCGAGCAGAACTGGGTGCTTGGCGTCACTGCGCTGGCATCCTTCATGATGGCGCTGGACGCCATGATCATTACGACGGCATTCGCGGCCGTCCGCGCCGAATTCGGCAGCCCGGTCGAGACGCTGCAATGGACCGTCAACGCCTTCAACCTGACCTTTGCCGTGCTGCTCCTGACCGGCGCCGCGCTCGGCGACCGCTTCGGTCGCCGCCGCATGTTCGCGGCCGGGATCGCCCTGTTCGTCGTTGCATCGGCGGCCTGTGCGCTCGCAGGCAATGCCACCGCGCTGATCGCCGCCCGCGCGCTGAAGGGTGCCGGCGCCGCGCTGGTGATGCCGCTGGCGATGGCGATCCTGAGCGGCACGTTCGGCCGGGAGGAGCGCGCCCGCGCGCTCGGCATTTTCAGCAGCATCACCGGATGCGCGCTGATCATAGGCCCGGCCATCGGCGGCTTCATCACCGAACATTTCGGCTGGCGTTGGGTGTTCTGGATCAACCTGCCGATCGGCCTGATTGCGATCGCCCTGGTGCTGGCACGGTTGCGCGAAAGCTTTGGACCGGCCGCCGCATTGGACATCCCTGGCCTCGCGCTCGTCGCCTTCGCAGCGCTCGCGCTGGTCTGGGGCCTGTTGCGCGGCAACGCCGTGGGGTGGGCGAGCGCCGAGGTCATGGGCGCGCTGATGTCAGGCCTGGTGTTCACCGCCGGCTTCGTGCTCTGGGAATTGCGCGCGGCCGCGCCGATGGTGCCGATGCGGCTGTTTGCATCGCGCGCCCTCGCCTCCGGCATGTCCGCAAGCGTCCTGTTCTACGCCGCGATGTACGGCGTATTGTTCCTGCTGCCGCAGTTCCTGCAGATCACGCTGGGCTTCGATGCCTTCGGCGCCGGACTTCGCCTGCTGCCCTGGACAGCGACGCTGTTCGTCACCGCCCCGATCGCCGGCGCGGTCGTCAACAGGTTCGGCGAGCGACCGCTGGTGGTGACGGGATTGCTGATGCAGGCGATCGGCCTTGGCTGGATCGCTGAGATCGTGAGCCCCGCGGTTCCCTACTCCGCTCTGGTCGCGCCGTTGGTGCTGGCCGGCGTCGGGGTCTCGATGGCGATGCCGGCAGCGCAGAACGCCATCCTGAGCTCAGTCGCGGTGGCCGAAATGGGTAAGGCGTCCGGCGTCTTCAACATGGGCCGCTTCCTCGGCGGCATGTTCGGCGTCGCCGCGCTGGTAGCGACCTTCTCGGCCAACGGCGCGGTCGATTCGCCTACGCATTTCGCGAGCGGATTTGCCGCGGCGATGAGCCTCGCCGCAACGCTGTCATTGGCCGGCGCGATCGCCGGATTTTTCCTGCCGGCACGGCGACGGACCGCCGGCGCAGCCGCGCCGCAAGATGCTTGACGCTCACAGCGATGGAGTTTCGCTATCGGCCCCGTCGGAGCGACCTTTAGCCTCTTTGAGTGCTTGATAGCGACGATGGGTCTCAACCAAGCGCTTGGCTCGCAAGCGCATAGGTTACGGGCATGTTTCCCGAGCGTTCGTTGGGATCACGGAAGTCTCCTCCCAGCGACATCGTCGTAACGGTGTCAAAAACAGCAAGGCCTGACCGAGCCACGAAGGAGGAGAACTCGCCGTCGGCGAGGTGCGTATCGAGCCTCAGAAACTCTCCCTCATGGGCAGTCATGTGCGGCGCAATGACGACGATCGCGTCCTTGTCATTTGACGCCACCACGGGCCCGATGACATGGCCGCGCCCAAACGGGCGGCACAGCGCATAGGCCTCCATGCGGCCATGCCGGTAGAGGCCGAACCCAACCGATTGCTGCAAGAGAGCGTTGAGCAGCTCCACGCGGGATGCGCCGTACCCCTGCGCATCGAGTTCGGCGACGGCCGCAAGGTCGCCCTGGTCGAGACGGCGCAGCTCGGCTCCTTCCGGAGGACGCGGCATCTCGTCGGATCGCTGCGCCTCCGCTTGACATTGGAACACCGTCCTCTCGGGGCGGAAGCCGAGCGACAGATAGAGTTTGCGCGCTGCGCGCGTGGAATTGAGGCGGAGATTGCGTCCCTTGCACTCCGAAAAAACGCGCTTCATGAGCCACTGTGCCGTGCCAAGCGCCTGAAGGCGCGGAGACGTGATGACCATGCCTACGGTGGCAAAATCCGAGCCATAGGGAAACCACATGGCCGATCCCAGCACCCGTCCGATTTCATCGTGAGCCACGATGCCGTGACCAACGTCACGGAGGAACTGCCAGTCCTCAGCCCGGTGCGGCCAGGCGACGCCGATCGAGAGCGCGTGAAGCTGTTCCAGCTCGACGGTATCGATCTCGACAGCACGCGCCTCGAAAGCATCGATCGTAATCGAATTGGATATGCGGCGTTTCATATCTCTCTCTRCAATTAGCCTGACGTCGCTCGAATGGTGCCACTGCGGGTCCGCTGCAGGCTCCCGGCAAAACCACCATAAACCATCAATCGCGGCAGAATGCGTTTCAGATCAGGCGTCGTACCGAACAATCCGCTAAATCGCGATCGCATTCGGCATGGAAACGGCCCCCAGTCCATTAGGTTGGTTCCGTTCCGGCGTACTCGCCATTCCCTATGCTTTGAAAATCGGCCAATGACCTTTCTCTTCAATTCCGACGCCGAGCGCGGGACCGTTTTTCGCGACGCCTTCGCTCGCGAGCTCCCTCACCTCCCGTTCGCGATCGATCCGGCATCGGTCGATACTGACCTGGTGCGTTACATCATCAGCTGGACGGTACCCGACGGGCTCGAACGTTATCGCAATCTTGAAATCCTGTTCTCCGTCGGCGCCGGGGTCGATCAATTTCCGTTATTGGCGATTCCGCCCGAGGTGAAGGTGGTGCGGATGGTGGAAGACGGCATCATCCGGATGCTGCAGGAGTATGTCACGCTCGCGGTGCTGGCGCTCCACCGCAACCTTCCCGCCTATCTTGACCTGCAGCGGCGGCACCAATGGCAGGCTCTGCCGCAGAAGCAAGCGGCCGACCGGCGAGTCGGGCTGCTCGGGCTTGGCAAGCTCGGCCGCGCCGTGCTGGAAAGCCTGAAGCCTTTCGGCTTTCCCTTGAGTGGCTGGAGCCGATCGCGCAAGACGATCGAGGGAGTTGCGACATATTGCGGCCAAGCCGGTCTCAGCCAAATGCTCGGCGAGACCGACATTCTGGTCTGCCTGCTGCCTCTCACCGAGGACACGCGCGGGATCCTGGATTGCAACCTGTTTGCGCGGCTGCCGAAAGGCGCTGCGCTGGTCCATGCGGGACGCGGTGCGCAGCTCGATCACTTCACACTTCTGGCCGCTCTGGACGCTGGCAAGCTCGCCGGCGCCGTCATCGATGTAACCGAACCCGAGCCACTGCCTTCGGATCATGCCTTGTGGGCTCATCCGAAGGTGCTGCTCACCCCGCATGTGGCGAGCGCAACTCAAGCGGAAACCGCCGCGCGGTCGGTCATCGACAACATCAAACGATACGAGGCGGGCCTTGATCCCATCGGGCTCGTGGATCGGACTCGTGGTTACTGAGAGGAGCCCAAGTTGCTGCTGAAATCGATCGATCCCAATCCGAGCTTCGCCCCCGAGGAGTCCACCCCGATGCCCGAGCGGCTCATTGCCGGCGCCCCCCACTTCAGGACCTGGGCGCAAGACGTGGCTAAGGGCGAACTCGTGCATACCGGCATATGGGAGGCGACCCCGGGCGAAACACGCTCCATCAAGGGAGAGACCTTCGAGTTCTGCCACATCATCTCCGGTATCGTGGAGATTACGCCCGACCACGGCGATCCCATGACCTTCAGAGCCGGCGACAGCTTCGTCATGAAACCCGGATTCACGGGAGTATGGAAGACCGTCGAGACGGTCCGCAAGATCTACGTCACGGTGTCATGAGCCTAAGCTTCGATCCCGATCGGATTTCGCTGCCCATCGGCCACTTCATCGGCGATCGGTTGCTGGAATCTCCTGGCCTGCTTCCGATGCGCCGCCCCTCGGATGGTGCGTTCTACGCCGAGTGTCCCATCGCCTCGGAAGAGGTCGTGGATGAGGCGGTCCAGATCGCCAGGAAGGCGTTGAAGACGAGCAACTGGGGTGGCGTGCGGCCCCGAGAGCGAGCCAACGTGCTCCGGCGATGGGCTGATCTCATCGAGAGCGAGGCCAAGACGCTCGCCAAACT
>NZ_JBFUES010000335.1:0-7130 GCF_056403875.1 Bradyrhizobium sp. P2_E8 | reverse complement strand
GTCCAAAGATCAACTTTCGCGAGATTTTCCGGGTCGCTCGATTTTCGACTTTTGCAACAATATCGGCCCCAAGCCGCCAATAAAAGACGGGCAGAGCATGTCCGCTCTGCCGGGTACATCAGACGTCTACTTGTTCAACGATTTCGGGTTCAGGACCTCGGAAGACATGGCTCTGGTTCAGCTTGCTCTATGATGCGTATAAGAGTCCGTCGCGGTGAGCCGCTTTGACGGCTACCATGCCTCATCGAGGCCGAGATGCTCGAACACCTCGCGACGAAGCTCAACGAAGTGCGGATCGCCCCGGTGGCGAGGATAGGGCTGGCTGTTGACGACTTCGGCCTTGATCCGTGCAGGTCGGTCGCTCAGCACGATGACGCGGCCGGCGAGCAAGAGCGCCTCTTCGACATCGTGCGTGACCAGCAGCGCCGTGAAGCTCGAGCGCCGCCAAAGTGATACGAGTTCCGCCTGCATCGCGATGCGAGTCAGCGAGTCGAGCTGGCCCAAAGGTTCGTCGAGAATGAGCAGCTTCGGGTCGTTGACAAGCGCACGGGCCAGAGCCGCGCGTTGCGCCATGCCACCGGAAAGCTGGTGCGGGTAGGCATTGGCGAACCCCGTGAGCCCCACCAGTCGCAACGCGTCTTCGATACGTCCGCCATGGGTGCGTAGCAACCCGCGGGCTTCCAGACCGAGCGCAACGTTGCTCCGTACCGTCCGCCATGGATAAAGCGTGGGGTCTTGAAAAACGACGACGCGCGATGGATCGGGCGCTGCGATCTCCTTTCCCTCCGTTAGCAGGGAGCCGGCTGTTGGAGTGTCGAGCCCCGCGACCAGCCGCAGCAGGGTCGATTTTCCGCACCCACTCGGTCCCAGGAGAGCGACAAATTCGCCACGGCCGACCTGAAGGCTGATGCGGTCCAATACCGGCAGGGGCTGCCCTTCGAGATCGAAGCTATGGCTCACTTCGCGGAGCGTTAGCGTCGATCCACGGACCGCGTGATCGCTTGCGATCGCCGCTACCATCGCACCACACCTTTCTGCCAGGATAGCAGGCGATCCCGCAAGCGGAACAGCAGCGTGATCAGCCCGGAGCACAAGAATGCCATGAGCAGCAGCGCGGCGTACATATTGGCATAGGCGGCCCAACCCTGCGCCCATTGCAGATACCAGCCGAGCCCCGCCTTCACGCCCAGCATCTCGGCTACGACAAGAACCGCAAACGAGTTGCCGAGACCCATGAACAGGCCAACAAAGACATGTGGCATTGCCGCCGGAATGGCAACCTTGAGCACGAGGAAGCGCTGCGTTGCTCCCATTGTCCGCGCAATATCGTAATAGGCTCTCTTCACGCAGGCGACGCCCGACCAGGTGAGCACGGTGACCGGAAACCCTGTGGCGAGCGCGATCAGGAAAATGCTGGCGCTGAAGCTCGACGGGAAAACGAAAAATGCGAGCGGCAGCCAAGCTGTCGCGGGCAGCGGCCCGATGAACCGCAAAACTGGGTGGATCCAATAACCGGCGAGCCGCGACCAGCCGATCGCGACGCCGGTTACGAACCCCACCGCCGCACCGAGAAAATAACCGGTCGCGAGCAGACGCGCTGAGGCGAAGATGCCTTCAGCCAGCCGCTCCCAATCGTCGATTACGACTTCGACAATGGCCTGCGGCGGCGGAAAAAACGGCAGCGGCAGCAATCCGAGCTTTGCTGTGACGGCCTCCCAAGCAGCCAAAAACAGCGCGAGGGCGAACAGCCATGGATAAAGCCGCTGGAGACGCCGAAAAGCAACGAAACGAACGCCGGCAAAGGCCGCCAAGGCAAGGGCAAGGGCCAACGTGCCACAGGCAATGGCGAAGCCGCTCGTGTAGGCCCAATCGCTCTCGGGCTTATCCAGCCAGAGCGCAGTGAGCGCGGCGACCATCGACCATGCGACGGCAACAGCCAGTCCGCCGATCAACGACCGAGTGGTCGAACTTTCAAAAAAGCCGAAACCCGATTTCTCTGATGGCCTCGGCACTTCATCGATGACCGAGCTCACTGCGGATCTTCCCAATCGGCTCAGCTTAGAACGTCAAGATAAATCCGGTCGGCGAACTTGGCGGGGTCAGTGCTTCGCTTGATGACGTTCACTGCCCTGAGTTCATCGGTGTAGAGTAGAAGTTGCTTCTTGAGCTCCGCCCCGACGGGATGCCTGTGGTGAGTATGGCTACGATACATTGTGGCGAGATCCTCGACGGACCCTCTTCCGCCGTAGCTCGAATAGATTGTCGCGGCATCGGCGGGGTCGCTGGCAACTCGGTCCGCCCCCTCTAGTATCGACCGTGTCAGAGCGGCCGCCACCGGCATTTCGCTTCGGGCGAGGCTGCCACGTATCGCGAGAACGCAGCAGGTGCGGTCGGCGAATTCACCCGTTAAGTTCGTCGCGATCTCGTTGAGCTTACCTTCCTTAAGCCAGAAGTAGGGCAGCGGATCTATCTCGGCTAGAGCCTGCACTTCGCCCTTATCGACGGCAAGCGCGAGCAGATTGGCCGGGTACTGGCGCCACTCTACCTCTTGGGCCGGATCGATGCCCTTTTTGGCGAGGTAGATCGAAAAGAAGTTCTTCGCTGGGCTCGCTTGATCGCTAATCGCGATAGCCTTGCCGCGCAGGGACTCYAGGCTGTCAATATTCGCAGCCTTGGAGCCGAGGAGCCGGATGCAGCCGCCGTGCACACCCGCGGTGATCCGAACATCGAAACCTTGCTCCAGCGGTTTGAGCCAGCGCAGGGCCAATCCCAAACCGGCATCCGCCTTGCCGGTTGCAATCGCCTCCAACAACTGGTCGGTCGAGCCGCCGAAATTGACGAAATCGACATCGAGTTTGTGCTTGGCGAAGACACCCCGTTCCTTTGCGACCGCCGCAGCGACCGTGCACGCCGCGTTTGCGTTCCAGGCGAGCTTTAGTTGGCGGGGTGGTCCCTGCAGTTCTTCACCATTCGCAGCGGTGCGGCAAATAAAAGCCTCGCCGGGAATATAAGACAGCGATCCAGTCCCGGATGCCGTCAGCGCGCGCGCCGCTCCGAACATCCCAAACGGCGCCGCGGCGCCGAGGGTGCCAACCAAGGTCAGCACCGAGCGGCGGGAGAAGGCGCCCCGCTTCGCTTCGGACAGATCTTTCGTTAAGCTGTTGCAAATTTCGCGCTTTTCCATGTGTCGCTCCCAAACTCGCGTGTGAATGGAATAGAACTGGGTGGCGCTTTGCGGGGACCATACCTCCCCTCTCTTCGGGCATCATGCGAGCCCGTCTGCTACACAAGCGTGAAGCGCTTCACATTACCGCAAAAAAGTGGAAGGAGATAGCTGCGCGGCGATTGAGACTCTCGTCAATCGTGTTGACCTACTCACGGCAGCGTCTGTCGCCTTTGATCGCGATCGGCGAGGGTGGATGATGGCCATTCGATGGTGCGAACTCACCAGCATGGAGCCTCCGTTGCGCGAATTGAGCGACGCAGATTCCAACGATCATGCGGGATGAGGCTGAACTTCTAACGTTAAGTCCAGCATGCTCTGGAATAGTCGGATTGCGCAGCAGAAGGCAAACTATTGATTAGGCTTTGCGCCTTCGACCCACGTCGGCTTCCCGCTTCGTTTGCATGATCGCGGGAATGCCTCAACGTTGCGGTCGGAGGCATCCTTACAAAGAGGTCGCATGATTACCGCCGTTGTACGATACAAACTGCCGCCGCAGATCGACTGCGCCGCGTGTCGCGAGCACTTTCACAAGATCGCACCCAACTTCCGCGAGGTGACGGGGCTGATCAGCAAGCACTTCATCTGGTCCGAAAGCGGCTGGGCCGGCGGTGTGTACCAGTGGGAGCGCATCGAGGACGCCAAGGCGTTCTACACCGGGCCGTGGCTCGAGGGCATCATCCAACGCTACGGCATGAAGCCGCAGATCGATTTCTACGAGGTCTTGGCGGTGACCGACAACACGTGCGGCAAGGTTGAGCTGTTCAAGGCGACCGTTGCCTCCAAATGACCCTGAGCAGATCTCGCTATCTGCTGCGCTTGCGCGTAGAGGAGGCGGTTGCGTTAGAGGATGGCACGCAGAGCCCTCGCGTCGTCGTAGGTAGCGGGTCTACGCCCTGACCGAATGCGCGGATCACTTCTGATCTTGTGCCCATCAGCGAAGTGTCCACACGTCTCGTCGAGTTCCGGACTAGATTTGCTCACGTTGAGTTCTTCGCATTTTGACCTTGAGCCGACATGCCCCCCTGCGGGGCTGCAATAAGTCGGCGCGCGTGGTAGACTTTTTGTCGGTCCGGACCGGATGGCGCAAAATCCGTAGGGGGCCGCGATGCAGCAAATTGCCGACTGGCTCGAAAAGCTCGGCATGTCCGAGTATGCTCAGCGTTTTGCTGAAAACCGTATTGATTTCTCGGTCCTTCGTGAACTGACCGATCAGGACCTGAAAGATCTCGGGGTCGTCCTCGGTGATCGCCGGAAAATGTTGCGCGCGATTGGCGACATCGACGGTATCGAGAAGAACGCCCCAGCCGCGCCCTCTAGGGCAACTTCAGCGCCGCCTCGCATACTCATCGCGTCAAAGCCAATCCCGACCGCAGTACCACCGCCGGCCTTGGCCGCGGCGGAGGTAGGCGGCGAGCGCCGCTATGTCACGGTGATGTTCTGTGATCTCGTCGGCTCGACCAGCATTTCCGCGCAGCTCGATGCCGAAGAGTGGCGCGACCTCGTCAGGGCTTATCTCGATGCCGCCTGCGCCGCCGTGACCGAGATGGGCGGCCATGTCGCCAAGAAGTTGGGGGACGGGGTCATGGTGCTGTTCGGCTATCCGGTGGCGCAGGAGAACGACGCCGAACGCGCGGCACGAGCGGCGCTCTCGATCCAACGGGCGCTCGCCGAGGTGAACCGCAAGAATACTGGGGCTGGCAAGCCAGCACTTAACGCGCGCATCGGGATTGAAACCGGAGCGGTCGTGATCGATGCGGCGGGCGAGATTTACGGTGACGCGCCGAACGTTGCGGCGCGGGTGCAGGCGCTGGCGGAGCCGGGTACGGTCGTGATGACGGCGCGGGTGCAGCACCAGGTCGCCGGGCTGTTCGTCGTTGAGGACCGCGGCAGCCATGAACTTAAGGGCGTRCCGGAGCCGATGACACTGTACCGGCTGGTCCGGGCAAGCGGTGGCGGGCGCCGCGCGGGACAGCGCCATCTCGCGCCGCTGGTGGGTCGCGAAGAAGAGATCGCGATGTTGATGCGGCGCTGGGAGCGGGCGCGGCGAGGCGACGGTCAGTTGGTGATGATCGTGGGCGAGCCAGGATTGGGAAAATCCCGCCTGATCGAGGAATTCCATCCGCGGCTGCGCGAGGTGCCGCACACTTGGGTCGAATGGAGTTGCTCGCAGCTTCTGCAGAACACGCCGCTGCACCCGATCGCCGATTGGGGCCGGCAGCGCTTCGGCGGCGCCGACATACCCGCCGAGCGGCGTCTCGCGGACCTGGAGAATACGTTGGCGCTGGTCAAACTCGACCCGGCAGAGAATGTCACCTTGCTCGCGCCATTACTGGATATCCCCTCGCCGCAGGACCGTACGCCGACTTTAGAGCCGGAAGAATTGCGGCGCCGACAGCTGACAGCGCTCACCAATTGGGTCATGGCCGGCGCGCGAACTCAGCCGGTGGTGCTGGCACTTGAAGATGTGCACTGGGCTGATCCGACCACGCTCGAGCTGTTGCGCGGCATCGCCGAACGCGGTGCGCTCGCACCCTTGCTCGGTCTCATCACGGCCCGGCCGGAGTTCCGGCCGCCATGGGGCATGCGCTCACATCACAGCACAATCTCCCTGGCTCCGCTCGATCGCGCGCAGGTGCGCCAGATGGTCGGCGAGCTTGCCTCTCGCTATGCGCTGTCAAGGGAAGTGGTTGACGGCGTGACCGAGCGCACCGGCGGCGTGCCGCTGTTTGTCGAGGAGGTGACACGGCTCTTGCTGGAGAGCGGCGGGCGGGGCATCCAGGCGATTCCGCCGACCCTACAGCAATCGTTGACGGCGCGGCTCGACCGGCTTGGCTCGGCGCGCGAGGTGGCCCAGATCGGTGCCGTTATCGGGCGCGACTTTTCCTACACACTCCTTCGTGCCGTAACCGCTATGGAGGACAAGCCGCTACAGATTGCGCTGGAACGGCTCGCTGAGGCGGACATTCTGCTGGTGCAGGGCCTGCCGCCCGATGCCGATTATCGCTTCAAGCACGTGCTGATCCAGGATGCAGCTTATGAAAATTTGCTTAAGAGCCGGCGCCAGGTTCTGCACCGCCGCGTCGGCGAAGTGTTACGCGATGATTTTACCGCCACCGCTGCGGCCGAGCCTGAGCGATTGGCGCATCACTTCACAGAGGCCGGGCGCAGTGATGCCGCGGTCGAGTATTGGCAAAGGGCAGGAGATTTGGCGATGGTGCGCTCGGGCCACGCCGAGGCTATTCATCACTTTTCCGTTGCGCTGGACCTCTTGAGCAAGCTTGGTGAAAAACCCGATCGCGCAGCGAAAGAGCTGGAGTTATGCGTCAAGCTCGGGCCGGTCCTTATGATGGTGAAGGGCCCCGTGTCACCGGAGGTTGAAGCGATCTATCGCCGGGCTGCCGCTCTCGAGGCGGATGACGACAGCTCGGCGCGGTTCAAGGCGCTGTGGGGCCTCTATTATCATTCGATGACCTCGGGACGCCTGAGCGAAGCGGCCGCTCATGGCGACGAGCTTCTCGGGCTCGCGCAGCGCTTGGGCGCCGACGATCTCATCCTTGAGGGCCATCACGCGAAGTGGGCGACGTCGCTTTGGCGCGGCGAACTGGCCGCTGCAGACGAGCATTCTCAAAAAGGCATTTCACTATACGACTGCTCCCGGCATCATGCCCTCGCGTTCGCGTTCAGTGGTCATGATCCTGGCGTGTGCGCTCACGCCGCCGGCGCGATCAACCTTGCGCTGTTAGGCTTCCCTCAAAAGGCAATGAAACTCAGTGTCGAGGCCGTCACGCTGGCTCGGAACTTGTCCCATCCGTACAGCCTCGCCCAGGCAATGTGGTTCTGTGCGATCGTCCGTCAGGTCAGCCGCCAGAGACAAGGCTGCCGCGATCTTGCGACTGAGCTGATC
>NZ_JBFUES010000334.1:0-7133 GCF_056403875.1 Bradyrhizobium sp. P2_E8 | reverse complement strand
GGTGGACTTCAGCCCGCATGTTCGGCTTGATATCGCTGATGTCCTCGACCGCGATCTGGGCCTCGATGGTCAGCAGATCCTGGTCCGGCACGATGTCGAGGATCTTCTCGCCGCGCTGAATCACGCCACCGACCGAAAACACGGTGAGCGCCACGATCCTTCCGGCATAGGGCGCGCGGATTTCCATGCGACCGAGCACGGCTCTGGCATTCATCGCCTTCGGGATGACTTCGAGCATCTTGGCTTGGGTGTCGCGCAGATCCTTGGTGACGTCGGTCATTCGATCGTTGTCGAGCTGGGCGATCTGCTGCTCCTGTTCCGCGATAGCCTGCCGGGCTTTGGCGATGTTGGCTCTTGCATCCGCAATCTGACCCTCAAGGCCATAGGCCGTTCGCTCCAGCTGCAGGATGCGTGGTCGGGCAATCAGTCCTCGCTCGACCAGTGGTGCGATGTCTTTGGCCTCAGCCTTCACGGAAGTGATCTGGTCTGTAAAGGCTTTCACCTGCGCTTCGGCGCCGACGATCTGCGAGCCCAGCTGATTGATCTTCTCCCGGAGAACGCTGCGCTGGCCTTCGAGCGCGGCGCGACGACTTTCGAACTGGCTCACCTGGCCATTCCAGACGCTCTTTAGATAGCTGTCTTCCGAACGCGCCTTGAGATCGTCGGGCATCACAAGCGTGGAGGCGTGGTCAAGCTCGGTCAGCAGGCGCACTTCGGTTGCGCGAAGCACGACATATTGCTGGGTTAGCACGTCGTATTCGGCGCGCGCCTGGGTCTCGTCGAGCACGATCAAGAGGTCGCCGACGGTGACCCTCTCGCCCTCCCTGACATGAAGCTCCTTGACGATCCCCCCGTCCAAATGCTGGACGCTCTTGCGGTTTCCTTCGACCTTGACGACAGCATTGCCAACGACCGCCCCGTTAAGGGGCGCGGTCACCGCCCACGTTCCCACACCTCCGAAGAAAGTCGCAATAATCAGCCAGCCAGCGAAGGCGACGCGCCTGATCGAGTCGCTGGGCGGCCGATCGCCGATGGCTCCCCTGCTCCGCCGCTCGGCAGAACCCATGCTCCGAATTGCAGCATCAGCAAGAGTCATTTCAGGAATCCTAGCCTGCGGAACCTTGTACCGCATGAACCGGCACGGCACGCGTAAGACGCGACATAATTTCGGCGCGGGGGCCAAACATTTCAGCGACCCCATCCTTGAGGACCAGGATCTTGTCGACCACACCGATCGTAGTCGGCCGATGCGATACGATCACCACGGTCGTGCCGCGCTTCTTGAGCTGAAGAATGCACTCGGCGAGCGCGGCATCCCCTTCGGCGTCGAGGTTGGAGCTCGGCTCGTCGAGCACGAGAAGGCTCGGATTGGCGAAGATGGCGCGGGCAAGACCAATACGCTGACGATAACCGCCGGAGAGTATGGCGCCGCCCTCCCCCACCTGGGTATCGTAGCCATCCGGCAGGCGCAGGATCATCTCGTGCACGTCAGCCATCCGCGCCGCCAGAATCACCTCCCGGTCCTCGCCCTCCTGGAATCGGCTGATATTGGCGGCAACTGTGTCAGCAAACAGCTCAATGTCCTGGGGGAGATAACCAACATGCCGGCCGAGTGACGTCTTGACCCAGCTCGAGACGTCCGCCCCGTCCAGTCGCACCGCGCCCGCAGATGGCGCGAGCACACCGACCAGATGCCGCGAAAGCGTGGATTTCCCAGCACCCGAGGGACCAATGATGCCCAGCACCTCGCCCGGCTCGATTGCGAACGTGACCGCGCGCAGGATCGGCTTCGAACCAACCGGCGGCACATAGGTCAGCCCCTCGACCGAGAGCCGGCCCTGCGGGCGCGGCAGCGTCAAACCGGCTTCGCGTTGAGGATCGGCTTTCAAGAGCTCGCGGATGCGCAGGAATGCCCCTCGGGCAGCAACAAGGTTGCGCCAGGAGCCGACAATCTGCTCGACCGGCTGCAGGGCTCTACCGAGCAGAATGCTCGCGGCGAACATGGCGCCGACGGTTGCAAGTCGCTCGATCACGAGATAGGCGCCGAGGCCAAGGATCATCGACTGCATGGCAAGCCGCAGAAAACGGATGAGGCTCTGCATGGTGGCGGCGCGATCGCTCGCAGCGACCTGCCGTTCAAGCATGCGGGTGCGATCACGGGCCCAGCGCCGCAGCAGCCCTTCGGTCATGCCCATCGCCCGCACCACTTCGGTGTTGCGCAGGCTCATCTCGGTGAAGCTGTAGCTCCGGGAAGCCGCCTCGCCGGCCTCGGTCAACGGCAGCTTGACCAGCCACTCGTTAAGCAGGGCCATCAGAATCAGGAGAATAGAGCAACCTAGTGCGAACGCCCCAAGGAACGGGTGCAGCACGAAGATCACGGCAATGTAGATCGGCGCCCACGGCAGATCGAACATCGCATGGATGCCCATGCCCGTGACGAACTGGCGGAAGGTGTCGAAATCGCGCAGCAGCTGGCTGCGCGCGCCACCGGCGCCAGCGGAGCGATGAATGACCGCCGTCATCACGCGCGCCGCGATCGTCTGGTCGAGGCGAATGCTGGCGCGGGTCAGCACGCGCGCCCGAACGGCATCCAGCCCTGCCAGCGCCAGGAACGCCATCAACAGCGCGATCGTGAGCATCAGCAGCGTGATCTGGCTGGCGCTCGCGATCACCCGGTCATAGACCTGCAGCATGTAGAGCGGCCCGGCCAGGTAAAGCAGATTGATCGCCAAGCTAAAGATCGCAGCAGTGACGAAATAGCCTCGGCAGCTTTGCAGCAAGCGCCGGAGTTCGTCGGGTCTTTTGAACGGAGTACTCACACAGATCAGCGGAAAATCCGCCCCTCTTCAAAATCACACCGTAGTCCAAAGTCGGGGTCGCAACATTCGCCCCGACCGCTTTTCTCGTAGCGCATCAGGCCAGATGGTCGTGGTAGCTGATAAGCGTTCCCGTAGTCTTGTCTACCTCAGTCTGGAAGCCCGCGGGGTCGTACTGGCCCAACAGGGTAATATTGGCGGTATGGACTCCGTCGGTCACCGACAGGGTTCCTCCGGTACCGACCTGGTTTGCGACATAGCTCGCGGTCGTGTCGGCCCCAAATGCCACATCGAGGAGATCCAGGTTGTCATCCCCGTTAAATCCGGACACGACCCCGCTAAAGTCGAAGGAGTCATGGAGCACGATTGTCCCGGTCGCTTGGGCATCCAGCGTGACATTCGCAGATGAGGCCGCTCCGAATTCGAGCGTGGCCGAACCGCTAATCTGAGCCGTTCCGGCGCCGCTGATATTGCCGTCGATTGTGACGTTGCCGCCATTGGCCCACAACACGCCGGTGTTGATGATGTCGCTGTGGACCTCCAGCCCACCGGTTCCGGTTGCCTCGATCGTGCCGGAGTTGGTGACGGCGTTAGCTCCGGTATCGATATCGAGTGCATTGGTGCCGGTGGCGATGATTGTGCCTTCGTTGACCAGCACCATCACGCCATCGCCGAGGTGACCGGCGCCGGAGATCGTGTTGTCCACGTTCGTCAGCGTGACGTCCGAGACCGTTCCGGTGATCACGTTCTCGCTGCTGTCCGAAAGGTCGACGTGGCCGCCGCCCTGCAGTGTGATGCCATGCTCGATCAGCTGAAGGTCTGTCTCGTCGCCCGTTGAGTTCAACTCGATCGTACCGGTGTTGTCGATGATGCCGGAGAGCGGCAGGATCGCGCCGTCGCTGATCACCATGTGGCCGGCGTTTTCCGTGACCGGCGTCTGGTCGAACACGAAGTCGCTTGCGGAAAGCGACGCGGCGTCGACGCCGTTCAGCGTGATCGACTGACCATCGGCGAGCGTGATCACGGCGTTGCCGGCAGCGTCATTGGCCATGTGCGCCTGGATGTCGCCAAAGCCCGTGAAATTCGTATAGCCGATCAGATCGATCTGATCCGAGGTCGCGTCGAAGCTATAGATCACGTCATGTCCGATCGGCTGCGAGAACACGAACATGTCGTGGCCGCTGGAGCCGGTCAGGTTGTCGTCGCCTGAGAGCGCGAAGATCGGCGATCCCGACGCATAACCTTCGACGTTGTCGGCGATCATGGTGAGCCCGGTGCCGCCCGTAGAATCCGTCCAAGTTTGCGATATATGCAGCGACACTGCGCCCGCGTAGTTATCCAGCGTGGTGATGGAGAGTGCGGCGACATCGTTTGTCTGCACCGACCAGGTCCCATCGCCGTTGTCGGTACCCTCGCTCAGCGTCCAACCCGCCGGAATGCCACTGACGGTGACGTTGACCGTACCAACGTGATCCGCCGGTTTTGTCAGGCCAAGGTTGATGGCTTCGCCGGCAATGCCTGCGGGAGCGAGATGTGCCTGGCTGATGTTGGTCAGGGTGACCCCTACAAGATCGACCAGGATGTCGTTGTTGACGTTCTGAGTAAATCCGACCTGTTCAAAAACATAAGTATGGGCAGTTCCGCCAATATTCGCCACGAAAGCGACGGCCGCACCCGAGGCGGTCGCAATGTCATTATTGTGCAGGTACTGCACCACAGCTGCGACGTTTGCGGTTGAGGACAACGTCAGCGCGGTGGCGAACACGTCGGCGTCATCGAAGGTTATGATACCATTCGTGATGGCATGCGATTTCACAGTTTGACCGCCGATGGTCAAAATTGAGTTGCTTCCGTCGGTACCCGAGCTATTAGCCGTTATGTTGGTGACGGGTAGGTCGAGAATGTCGCTAGTGCCCGTCGTGGTAAAGTCCGTAATCACGTCATAACCGGAAATCGTGCCAGCATCCCCAGAGCCCGCTACGACGCCGAGCGATTGTCCGCTGCTGAAGGAGAACGTATCGGCGCCACCTCCGCCGGTCATCGTATCAGCACCGACGCCGCCGTTAATATTGTCGGCACCCGAGCCACCGACGATCGTATCAGCAAAGTTCGAACCGGTCAGCGCCACGCCGGTCGCATTGCCGGCGTTGGTCAGAACCCACCCGTTCGGGCCAGCGGCGAACGCGACGCTGATGTTGAAGCCCGCTGCCGTGATCGTGGCACTACCGGAGTTGCTGGTCGATGCACTCGCGGTCCATGCCGCCGCCGCCGTCGCGTTCGCTGTAGCTCCCGACGAAACAACCACGATGTCAGTGCCGCCATTGCCGAGGTCAGTAATGGCGTCAGTGTCTGCGTCGACGTTGAACGTGTCGGCCCCGGCTCCGCCAGTCAGTGTGTCATTGCCTGCTTCGCCCGCGATCGCGTCGTTACCAGCAGCGCCATTGATGACGTCTGCCCCATCGCCGCCCTTCAGAACATCGGCAACGCCGCTACCTATGATCGCAAAGCTCCCGGTAGTGACTGCGCTAGCGTCAACCGTGAATGTGCCGGGATTATTTGTACGAATGGACGAACCGTCAACAGTAAGAGTTCCTTGGTTGTTGAAGTTCGAGTCAAAAACAGCTGTTATGTTCGGCGCATTACCGGCTGTATCGCTGGTAGTGAACTTCAAGACTTCAAATTTGGTAAGTCCTATGTCGGTATGCGCGCCATCGCCAAATGTATAAGTCTTCGAGATATTCTTTGCAGTATCAATTGTAAGCGTATCAACTCCCGTTCCGCCAGCGATGTTGTCACCGTTAGTGGCAGTCGTATTGGTCCCGTCTACCTGGTTCGCACCCGAGGCAAAGAATACGGTATCCGTGCCCGTCGTAAGCGTAGCCGGACTGGTCGATTGGAGATTAATGGTTACCGTATCGGTGTCGTTGAGCGAACCTTGGTCTGTCGTGCTGACAGTCAGAGTATCAACACCTACGAACGTGTTATTCGGATTGTAAACCAAACCATTCATGGCAGTGTTGACGTTTGTGACGTTCCCGGTGAAGGTCACTGTCGAAGTGCCGTTACCGGAGAGGCCGGTGAGACCAGTCGTCGAAGCGAGCGTCAGGACCCCCTGACCAACTGTCAGAGTGACGGTCTCGGTACCGGCGCCCACATCGGCATCCGAGATTGTGATCGCATTCCCGTTACCGGAGCTGAACGTTACATTTGTGTTGATCGCTACGCTCTGTGCGACCGGAACCGTATTCGCCGGCGCGTCGTTGGCGCCGTTGATGGTGACCGTCAGCACCGCCGTGTCGGTCAGGCTGCCGTCGCTCACCGTGTAGTTGAAGCTGTCGGTGATCGCGCCGCCGCTGTTGAGCGCCTGCACCGCAGCGTCGTTTTCGTTCACCACGTAGGTGTAGCTGCCATTGGCCGCAATCGTCAGCGTGCCGTGCGCGCCCACCAGGCCGACGCCCAGCGAGCCCGCCGTGCCGGAACCCTCGGTGCCGCCGGTACGGATCGCGCTGACCGTCAGGCTGCCGCTGTCGACATCGGTGTCATTGGTGATGACGTTGCCGGTCGCGTTCGAGCCGCCGGACCCGTTGGCTGTGCCGCCCTTCTCGGTGGCCGAACCGCTGTCGTTGACGCCCACCGGCGCGTCGTTGGCGCCGTTGATGGTGACGGTCAGCACCGCCGTGTCGGTGAGATTGCCGGGGTCCTTGACCGTGTAGTTGAAGCTGTCGGTGATGGTCTGGCCAGCATTGAGCGCCTGTACCGCCGGGTCACTGTCATTCACAACATAGGTGTAAGAGCCATTGGCGTTGAGCGTAAGCGTGCCGTGTGCACCCACCAGGCCGGAGCCTAGCGTGCCGGCCGCGCCGGAGCCTTCGACCGCCCCGGTGCGGATCGCCGATACCACCAGAGATGCGTTGGTGTTGTCGACGTCTGTATCGTTGGTCAGCACATTGCCGGTCGCGTTCGAGCCCGCGGTGCCATTGCCGGTGCCGCCCGCCTCGGTGGCCGAGCCGGTGTCGTCGACGCCCACCGGCGTGTCGTTGACCGGCGTCACATTGATCGTGTCGGTCACGGCCAGGCTGTTGGCGGACCCGTCATTGGTGATGATGGTGACCGTGCGGGCCAGGCCCGACGGGTTGTCGCTGGTGTTGAAGTAGGTCACCGAGTCCAGCGCGGTCTGGTAGTTCGCGACGCTGGATGAACCCGTCAAGGTGAGCGTCCCGGTCGCCGCATTGAACGATCCGGTGATGCCGTTCTGGTTGGTAAAGCCCAGCACATCCTGGCCGTTGACGTAGTTGCCGGTGATCTGCACCGTCGCCG
>NZ_JBFUES010000333.1:0-7137 GCF_056403875.1 Bradyrhizobium sp. P2_E8 | reverse complement strand
GATGCCGGCGTGCAGTGCGCCCAGCAGCGCGCCGGTGATGCCGGCGGCGAGCRCACCCAGCCAGGGTGATCCCGTGACGTAGGAGATGCCGTAGGCACTCATCGCGCCCATCACCAGCGTGCCTTCGAGGCCGAGATTGATGCGGCCCGAGCGCTCGGTGATGCATTCGCCGAGACTCACGAACAGGAACGGGGTGGAGACGCGAGTGGCGCCGCCGAGCACGGCGAGCGGGACGGTCCAGAGTCCGATCGATCCGTCTGCCATCAGGACTTGCCTTTCAGAAAACCGATGCGGCCGTAGAGCGCATCGCTGGCCAGCACGAAGACGAAGATGATGCCCTGGAGCACCAGCACGGACGCGTCGGGCAGTCCCAGGCGACGCTGCAACAGGCCGCCGCTGGCGCTAATGCCGCCGAGCAGGATCGCGACGGGGATGATGGCGAGCGGATTTTGCCGCGCGAGGAACGCGACGAGAATGCCGGTGAAGCCATAGCCGGCCGCGAGATTGGCGTTGGTGCGCCCCTGCACGGCGGCGACCTCGACCATGCCGGCAAGGCCTGCCGCACCGCCGGCGAGGAAGCAAACGGTCAGGATCAGCTTGCTGACGCCGAGGCCGACGATCTTCGCGGCGCGGATGTTGCCGCCGGCGACCCGCGCGGCGAAGCCGAACACGGTGTGATAGATCAGGATGTAGGCGGCGATCGCGGCGATCAGGCCGAAGACGAGGCCCCAATGCACGTCGGTGCCGGGAATGCTGCCGATCATGTTGGCGGCGCCGATCTCGCGGGTCGAGGGCTTGTTGAGGCTGGCAGGATCGCGCATCGCCCCCTCGACGAGATGGTTGAGGATCGCGAGCGCGATATAGACGAGCAGCAGGCTCGAGATGGTCTCGTTGACGCCGCGATACTGCCGCAGCGCACCGGACAGCATGATCCACAATCCGCCGCCGATCACGCCGGCGATGATCATGGCGATCTGCACGACGAGCGGCGGCATGCCTTGGAGTGCGAGCGCAGCACTCGTCGCGGACAACGCGCCGATCAGCAGCGCGCCTTCGCCGCCGATGATGACCATGCCGAGCTGCGCGGGCAGCGCGGTGCAGAGCGCGGTGAGGATCAGCGGCGCAGCGCGCGTCAGCGTGTTCTGCCAGGAGAACCAGGTGCCGAAGGCGCCGTAGTACATGTAGAAATAGAGGTCGAGCGGATTCTTGCCGAACATCGCAACGAAGATGCCGAAGACCACCAGCGCGCCGGCGAGCGCCGCGCCCGGGATCAGGACATATTCGATCGTGCCGCCGTGGCGTTGGAGAAAGCCGGGGTCGGCGGCCGGGGCAATTGTCCCGGCCACCTCGGCAGAATCCGCCGCTTCCGTGGTCACGAAGTCGCTCCGATCACGCCTTCGACGAGATAGTCCATCTTCTCCAGTTCGGGATCCTTCTGGCCGCGATCGGTGCCGGCAGGGATCGCCRTCTTGCCCTTGTTGTCGACGAGGCCTCCCTTGAAGATCGTGTAGCCTTCGGCCGACAAGAACTTGGCCTTGACGTCGTCGGCATGCTTGCGCGCCTCGGCGGAGACGGCTTCGCCATAGGGCGAGGTCTTGACGATCTCTTCCTTGAGGCCGCCGCGAAAGAAGTTCGGGATGCTCTCGCCGGCGGCGATCATCTTGACGAACTTCGGATAGAGCGCTTCCCAGTTCCACTCGGCGCCGGTGAGATACGCCTTCGGCGCAAGCGGCGACTGGTTGGTGTGATAGCCGCAGACGAAGGCGCCGCGGCGCGCCGCGTTCTCAACCATCGTCTTCGGCCCGTCGACGTGGCAGGTGAGCACGTCCACGCCCTGGTCGATCAGGCTGTTGGTGGCTTCGGCTTCCTTGACCGGCATCGACCAGTCACCGGTGAAGATCACCTGCGTCGTGGCCTTCGGGTTGGCGAGCCTGGCGCCGAGGGTGAAGGCGTTGATGTTGCGCAGCACCTGCGGGATCGGCTTTGCGGCGACGAAGCCGAGCTTGCCGCTCTTGGAGGTGTAGCCGGCGACGATGCCGGAGATGTATTGGGCTTCGTCGATATAGCCGAAGTAGCTGCCGGCGTTCTTCGGGTCCTTGTCGGTCCAGAGGCCGCCGCAGTGCTCGAAGCGCAGCTTCGGGTACTTGTTGGCCATCTTGACCATGTGTGGATTGTAGTAGCCGAACGAGGTCGGGAAGAGCAGGGTGGCGCCATCGAGATTGATCATGGACTCGATCGTCTTCTCGACCGCGTCGGTCTCCGGCACCTTCTCTTCCTCGACGACCTTGAGGCCGGGAATCTTCTTCAGCGCTGCCGCACCCTGCGCATGCGCCTGGTTGTAGCCGTAGTCGTCGCGCGAGCCGACATAGATGAAGCCGATGGTGGTGTCGGCCGCGAAGGCCGGGCGGGCGCCGGCCGCCGCGCCGAGGGTGAGGGCCGCGCCGCCCTGCAACAAATGACGTCGTGAAATCCTGCCAAAATCCATTGCTTGCTCCCCTTGGGCGGATGTCCCGCCTTGATCTCGCGGCCACCGCCGGGTTGGCGGAGCCCTGGATAAGTTGTCGCAAGCTTTGTGCCAGAGGCTACGAAGCGTGCATTTATGGACAAGTATTTGAAAAATAATGGATATGGTTCTCTCGAGATTCCTGCCGAGGAAAATGGCAGGTCAATTTATAGGCAATATTCTCTGGTTGTATGCAGGTGAGTTAAGCAGTCTTAACCAGCGTTCGCATTTGTATGACCGGCGTCGGACGGTCTGCCGGCAAGGCGCATTCATGCTAACCACGCGCTGATCGGGACGGCGCCGGACGCGATTTTGCTGGCACCGAACTTGTATCGATTGTCGCCATGACCGCCGCCGCTGCGGTCCCAGAAGATGGAAAGCTCGACCGAGATGGGTGCTGCCACCGCCGTTCAAGATGCATCGCTCGGCAAGGAGATCGTTCGCCGCATCAACGAGCTCGCTGCGATTTCGGAAGAGACTGACAAGCTCACCCGCATCTATCTCAGCAAGGAGCTTCGCGCGGCTGCGGATCTCATCCTCGGCTGGATGCGCGAGGCCGGCATGAGCGCGCATCTCGATGCGATCGGCAATGTCTGCGGCCGCTATGAGGGCGAGCGGCCGGGGGCGCCCTGCCTGATGCTCGGCTCGCACTACGACACCGTGCGCGACGCCGGCAAATGGGATGGGCCGCTGGGTGTGATCACGGCCATCGCCTGCGTCGCCGATCTCAACCGCCGCGGCAAGCGACTGCCGTTCGCGATCGAGGTCATCGGCTTTGCCGACGAGGAGGGGGTACGCTTCGCCTCGACGCTGCTCGGCAGCCGCGCGGTGGCCGGCACTTTCGACGAGAGTGTTCTCAACACGCGCGATCGCGATGGCGTGTCGATGCGCGATGCGCTGGTCAAGTTTGGCCTCGATCCCGATCATATCGGCGCGGCCGCGCGAGCCCGGCGCGAGCTGCTCGCCTATCTCGAATTGCACATCGAGCAGGGTCCGGTGCTGGAAGCCCAGAACCTGCCCGTCGGCGTGGTCACCGCGATTGCGGGCGCGACACGGCTGGCCGCACGACTGAACGGCATGGCCGGTCATGCCGGCACCGTGCCGATGGCGCTGCGCCGCGACGCGCTCACCGGAGCTGCCGAATGCATCGGCGCGATCGAGCAGTTCTGCCGGACCGACGAGAGCGGCCTGGTCGGCACCGTCGGCTACATCCAGGCGAGGCCCGGCGCGACCAACGTCATTCCGGGCGAGGTGTCCTTCACCATCGACATGCGTGCGCCGACCGACATGCACCGCAAGCGCGCGGTCGCCGACGTCGTCAGGCAGATCGAGGCGATTGCAAAGCGCCGGCAACTCGCGCTCCAGCTCGATGTCACCCACGAGAACCGCACCGCACCCTGCGCGCCCTGGCTGAAGGACCAGATCGCGCAGGCGATCGCCGCGGAAGGCGTTTCCGTGTTCGAGCTGCCGAGCGGGGCCGGGCATGACGGCATGGCCATGATCGACATCGCCGATGTCGGCATGATCTTCGTCCGCTGCCGCGGCGGCGTCAGCCATCACCCGGACGAGCATGTCGAGCTCGCCGACGCCGACGCCGGCGCCCGGGTGCTGCTCAGGGTGATCGAGAATTTCAGGCCGCGGGAGGATCGCGCCGGCGCGATCTGACTTTCGGGAGCCCGCATGTCATCAGGGCGAGATACGAATCAGTCATCCTGAGAGTGGTGACCGGCCATCGCCGGAAATCACGAGACACCAGGCACGAATGAATAGCGATATCTCCTTGCCGTCACATCGCGGAAATCGGTTTTACCAGGGTGTCGCTGCGACCTTTGTCGCCAATGCCCTTCAGGCGGTCAACTTCCTCGGTGATCGTTTCCTGAGAAAGTCGCATCATTCGTTGTCGGCCATCGAAGACCTTTACCGACACTCGATGGACAGCGCCTTTTCGGTGACAGAGGCTTTCCTGGTCACCGGCGCACCGCACGCCTCTGCCTATTACCCGCGTGACTTCGCCTGGTTCTACCCCGATGTACTCGACCCCGAGACCATCATGGATTCGCAGGACGCGGTACGGCGGGTGCGTCTGCTCGAAAGGAGCGTCCGCCTGTTGCTGGAGGCGGTTCGTGCCAACGTCGTCACGACGACCATCGTCCCGGCGGGGCGCGCGCGGTATCTCGGCGTGAACTATTTCTCGCGCCCGTCGGACACGCTGCTCGGCATTCTCGCCGGTCTCCGGCAGATGATCTCCGCCGAGGAGAGAGCGTCGTCCTATCTGGCGATGTCACAATGCGCGCATGCCGGCCGCTTGTTGCTGGCCGAATACGGCGGCGACCTGAAGCGCGCGACCCTTCAGCTCGCAAGCGAGCTGGAGCCGTTCGACGACGACGGTGTCAGGTATTTGCTCTGCGACGCCCGCGCGCCGCGTTCCGCGGCGACGGACACGCGTGCCGAACGACGGCGTTTCGTCACCAACGCCTGCGTCTACACGACGTTCGTGTGGGCCGTGCAGCTCGGGGTCGTCGACGAGAACGAGCTGAAGCGGCTGCTCGGACGCGACCTCGCGCAATACAAGAAGGACCTGCTCCGCCTGTTCGGCAAGGGCGGCTATATCAGGCACTCCCTGGATGGCCCCGCGAGCTCGCCGGTGTCATCGGTCGCCCTGGACTTCGTCGGCGTGCATCGCGGATTTTGGGATATGAGCGAGGCCAGCGAGCGCGCGCTGTTTGCGGCCACGACGGATTTGATCATTGCCGAACCGCGTTTCCGCATCCCCAGCACGTTTCATTTCCTGGTGTCGGCAGATAATCCCCGGAACAAGATGATCCACAAGATCGCGGCTCCCGCCTATCAGGGGCGTTCGTCCTGGCCGACGTTCAACGTCGAATTTGCCGATCGCATGCTGGACTATGATGAATTCTCGGGAGGCGATACCTATCGGGCCTGCGCCCAGGGAATATTGAAGGACATCCGGACCGCGACCGAGGTCCACGGCGGTTATCAGGAGCTGATCTCGGAACATGGCCTGAAATATCGCACCTGGGCTTACAAGGGCGCCGTCGCCCACTCCTGGTTTCCGCGCTTCCTGTCCGTCTGGAGGAGGGCGTATGGAACGCCGCTCCTCCAGTGGAATGACTGATCCGCAGGCGCTATCCCGCCGTCACGTCCACCAGCTCGCCGCCTTCGAGCACCTTGACCGCCTTGGCGCGGTCGAGGTCGCCTTCCCAGGCCGCCACCACGACCGTCGCAACGCAGTTGCCGACGAGGTTGCCGAGCGCGCGGGCCATGCCGATGAACCAGTCGACCGAGAGCACCAGCACGAGGCCGATCGCCGGAATGCTCGGCACCGCATTGAGCGTCGCGGCCAGGATCACGATGGCCGAGCCCGGCACGCCGTGCGCGCCCTTTGAGGTGATCAGGGACACGCCGAGCACCAAGAGGAGATCGCCGAAGGACAGCGGCGTATTGGTCGCTTGCGCGATGAACACGACGGCCAGCGTGAGGTAGATCGAGAAGGCGTCGAGGTTGAAGGAATAGCCGGTCGGAATCACGAGGCCGACCACGGAATCCTTCACGCCCATCCGCTCCAGCTTCTTCATGATCTGGGGCAGCACCGCGTCCGAGGACGCAGTCGCGAGCACGATGGTGAGCTCCTCGCGCAGGTAGGCGAGGAATTTGAGGATGTTGATTCCGGCGAGTGCCATCACGCCCCCGAGCACGCCGAGCACGAAAATGCCGACCGAGACGTAGAACAGCATCACCAGTGAGACGAGCTGCTTCAGCGAGCCGACGCCGTATTTGCCGACGGTGTAGGCGACTGCGCCGAGCACGCCAAGTGGAGCGACACGGACGATAAGCCCCATGACGCGGAACAGCACGGTGGAGGCCGCGTCGATGATGGAGGTGACGAGCGCGCCCTTCTCGCCGCCGACGAGCGCAAGACCGACGCCGAACAGGACCGCGAAGAACAGCACCTGAAGCACGTCGTTGCGCGACAGCGCATCGAAGGATGTGGTCGGGATCACRTTCATCAGAAAGGCGCCGATGCCGCCGCCGGACAGCTTGTGGGCGTTGTCGGCGTAGGTGTTGAGCGCCTTGGCGTCGAGCGTCGAGGGATCGATGTTCATGCCGTGGCCGGGGCCGAAGAGGTAGGCGAGCAGCAGGCCGACCACGAGTGCGACCGTCGTCATGACCTCGAAATAGAGCAGCGCCTTGACGCCGACCCGGCCGACCTTCTTGAGGTCGCCGGCGCCGGCAATACCGTGGACGACGACGCAGAACACGATCGGCGCCACGATCATCGAGATCAGCTTCAGGAAGGCGTCGCTGAGGATCTTGAGCCCGATGGCGAAGTCCGGGACCGCCATTCCCAGGATGACGCCAAGCGCCAGCGCGGCCAGGACCTGGACGAACAGTGAGGCGTAAAGCGGCTTGCGCTCGGCGGCCGGGGCCGCGGCAATGCTCGACATGGTGAACTCCCCCAATTTGACGCGTCTTGGACGTCAAAGGGAGCAACTAACGTGCCAGAATGTCGCGGTCGGCGCCGAAAACGGCCCTATTCCGCCGCCTTCGCCGTCTTGCCGAACATCCGCGTCGGTACCGGGAAGCCACAGGAGCTGCCGTCGGTGACCTTGACC
>NZ_JBFUES010000332.1:0-7145 GCF_056403875.1 Bradyrhizobium sp. P2_E8 | reverse complement strand
GGGCGAAACGGTCGGTCATTCCGGCAATGAAATTGCCGATCCGCCGGGCCCGGTCGGCCTCATCATCCGCCTCCGCCCCCAGCAGCCATTCCGGCGGCAGCTCGGCCGGCGATTTCAAATATTTCGCGAACAGGTCGAACAGGATCTGTTCGGCCTCCCCCATCACCCGCATCACCCGCTTGTGGCGGTACATGTGCTGGTAGAGGAAGCGCTTGATGGCGGCCTCCTCCTCGGCGACGTCAGCGGGAAACGCGATCAGCGCCCGGCTCTGCTGGCGCACGTCCCGGGCCGATTGCGGCTTGGTGGCGGCAAGGTTCTTCTGCGCCTCCGCAAACACCGCGCCGATCAGGTGCGAGATCAGCTCGCGCACCAGCTCGGCGCCGCGCCTGACGTCTTCGAGCGCGGGATAATGCGCCGAGGTTTCGGCAATGATCTCGGCCGTGAGCGGCATCACCTTGAGATCGTCGAGATCGAACAGGCCGGCGCGCAGACCATCGTCGATGTCGTGGGCGTCATAAGCGATGTCGTCTGCGATCGCCGCGACCTGTGCTTCGAGCGAGGCGAAGCTCCACAATTCGAGATCGTAGACCTTGATGTAGTCGGCGATGCCGACGGGAATGCCATGCTCACGATAATGTCCGACCGGCGCGCCGCTGCGATCGGTCAGCGGGCCGTTGTGCTTGACGATGCCCTCCAGCGACTCCCAGGTCAGGTTCAGGCCGTCGAATTCGGGATAGCGGTGCTCCAGCGCCGCGACGACGCGCAAGGCCTGGGCATTGTGGTCGAAGCCGCCAAACTCCTTCAGGCAGGCATCCAGCGCCCGCTCGCCGGCATGCCCGAACGGCGGATGGCCGAGATCGTGCGCCAGCGCCAGGGTTTCCGTGAGGTCCTCGTCGAGCCCGAGCTGCCGGGCCAGCGCGCGGGCGATCTGCGCCACCTCGAGCGAATGGGTCAGCCGGGTCCGATAATGGTCGCCCTCGTGGAACACGAACACCTGGGTCTTGTACTTGAGGCGGCGGAACGCGGTGGAGTGGATCACCCGGTCGCAATCCCGGCGGAACGGGCTGCGGGTCCGGCTCGGGGGCTCGGCGACCAGCCGGCCGCGGCTGCGATCGGGGTCGCAGGCATAGGGCGCGTGGGGGGCAGCCATTCCGACGGACACGGCGAATTTAGTCCCTATCCATTTGATTCTGCGTATGGTGGCACTTAACTATGCCGGATGCGGGATACCAAATGAATTGGGTATGACGCCGCCGACGATCGGAGACCGGAAATGACGACTGCCGTGACCATCAGTGACCGGGCCGCACGCCGGATTGGGGAGATCCTCAAGGGCGAAGGGTCAGGCGCGATGCTGCGCATCTCGGTCGAGGGCGGCGGCTGTTCCGGCTTTCAGTACAAGTTCGACATCGACCGCGACCGCACCGACGACGATCTCGTGATCGAGCAGGACAATGCGGTGGTGCTGGTCGATTCCGCCTCCCAGCCGTTCCTGGCGGGGTCGCAGGTCGATTTCGTCGATGACCTGATCGGCGCCTCGTTCCGCGTCAACAATCCCAACGCGACGGCGTCCTGCGGCTGCGGGACCAGCTTCTCGATCTGAGCGCCTACGCGCCGGTGATCTGCCGTTCTTCCTCGCTCCACTCGACCTCGACCGGCATCAGCTCCGGCTGAAGCGGCGCGTCGTCCGACGCCACGTGGTTTAGCGCCCGCAGCAATGCCGCGACCAGCGCGGGCTTGCGCAGCGGCTTTGCCAGAAAGTCCGACATGCCCGCCTCGCGGCAGATCCTGACGTCTTCGGGGAAGGCGTTGGCGGTGAGCGCGATGATCGGCAGGGCCTCGAAGCGGCCGCCTTGCGCGCGGATCGCTCGGGTTGCCGCAAGACCGTCCATATCGGGCATGCGCACGTCCATCAGCGCGACATCGTAATCGCCCTCCGAGGCCGCAGCGACGGCTTCGACGCCGTCGGTGACGACGCGCAGCTCGACATCGAAGGCACCGAGCATCTTGCTCACAACCATGCGGTTGACGGCATCGTCCTCGGCGACCAGCACCTTCAACGGCCGGTCGAGTTCGGCGATACGCACCTTGAGCTCGTCGGCCTCGTCGCGGCCGGTCGCCTGGTCTGATACCGGCGCCTGGCTCCAGGGCAGCACCAGCGTGAAGCGGAAGGTCGAGCCCTCGCCCGGCGTCGAGGTGACGCCGATCGTGCCGCCCATCTGCTCGATGATGCGCCGGGAGATCGCAAGCCCAAGCCCGGTGCCGCCGAAGCGCCGGCTGATCGAGGCGTCGGCCTGGGCGAAATCGCTGAACAGCTGGCCGAGTTTTTCGGGGGCGATGCCGATGCCGCTGTCCGTGACGGTCCATTCGACGGTCGCCAGCAGGTCGCGCCGCGCCTGGCAGGTGGCCGAGATCGTCACCTCGCCTTCGTCGGTGAACTTCACCGCGTTGGACGCGAGGTTGAGCAGCACCTGCCGGATGCGCGCGACGTCGCCGCGCAGCGTCGGCGGCAGGTTCGGATCGAGCTCGACCTTGACCGTGAGCCCCTTGCTCTTGGCGCTCGCGCGCACGACGGTCGCGACCGTCTCGACCAGCGCCTGCGGCGCGAAGTCGATCGCCTCGAATGCGAAGCGGCCGGCCTCGAGCTTGGACAGATCGAGGATGTCGTTGAGGATGCGCTGCAGATTGTCGCCGGACTCGCGGATCGTGGTGACGGCCTCGCGCTGCTCTGGATCGAGCTTGGTTTCGAGCAGCATGCTGGCAAGCCCGAGCACGCCGTTCATGGGCGTCCGGATCTCGTGGCTCATCACGGCGAGGAAGTCCGACTTGGCGCGGCTCTCGGCCTCGGCCTTTTCCGCGCGCCAGCGCTCGGTCACGTCGCGGCCGAAGCCGCGATAGCCGAGGAACTGGCCGTCGCGGTCGTAGGCCGGCTTCGCGGTGAGCGACCACAGCCGCGCCTCGCCGCCGGCAACGACCTTGAGGTTCATCTCGTGCAGTGGCTCGGCATGTTCCATCAGGCCGACGATGTTGTAGGCCGCGCCCTTGTCCTCGGGGCAGAGCATGTCGAGCACGTCGGCGAAAAGCGAGCCCTTCAGCAGCGGAAGCGGCAGCTGCGCGACATCGGCGAAGCGCTCGGGCACGTCGATCAGGTGTCCCTCGGCGTCGGTCTGCCACAGCCAGTCGCTAGCGTTCTCCTGGAAATCCTTCAGCAGCAGCGAGATGATCTCGGTCTGCCGCTCGAGTTCGAGCTGGGACTTGAGATTGCCGAGGAACAAATTGCCTTGCGAGACGATGTTGCGCGCCATGAAGAACGCGAACAGCAGCAGGAACCCCGAGGTCACCAGATACGGCCCGGCGCCGCACAATAGCAGCGCGCCGGCGCAGCCGACCGTCATCGTGGCGAGATAGACGAGGCCGGCGCGCGGGAAGGTCGAGAGCGTGAAGACGCCGCCGGACATCACGCCGACCATCAGGCAGGCCAGGATCAGCTGGCTGGTCGGCTCGATGTGGCTGAACAGCGCGAGTGGCAGCGTGGCCCAGATCGCGGCGAGGAAGAACGCCTGCCGCAGCATATGCCGTGCGGCGCGGGGCGAAGCCTCCTGCGGCGGGCTCCGATACGACCGCCGCCACGAACGGACCGCGAGCGAGGCGGTGGCCGCGAGCGTCAGGCCCCAGATCGCGAGGAAGTCGTTCCAGCCCCTACCCCAGAACAGGATCAGCACGATGGCGACGTTGAGCAGTGTGACGGCCATCGTCACCGGGATCAGCCGCGTTACCGCGTCGATCTGCTTGGCGCGGATCCGTCCCAGCTCGCGCTCGCTGAGATCGGCGGTCAGGCCGTCCTCGATCTCGAAGCCGCCGAGCCAATACAGGAACGCGCCGACCAGCCCGTCGCGCGGCTCAGCTCGTTGTGAAGTTTCGACCCGCCAACCCATCCATGGAACCTTTTCCGTATCAATGGCCTGCGGCCCGCTTAAGCCGGGTTAATTTTGTGGGAGATTTTGCGGCGTCCTTGACGGGGGCGTTTGCATTTTGTTCTAACGGGTGCCCCTGCCCGGAGCCGTCGAAATGCCCATCAGAGTAGCCACCTGGAACGTCAACTCGGTCCGGCAGCGGATCGACCTGCTCCTGACCTGGCTGAAGGAGTGCCAGCCGGACATCGTCTGCCTCCAGGAGATCAAATGCGTCGATGAGGCGTTCCCGCGCCTGGAGATCGAGGCGCTCGGCTACAACGTGGTCACGCACGGGCAGAAGACGTTCAACGGCGTCGCCCTGCTCTCGAAGCTCCGCTTCGACGAGACCAAGTCGGGGCTGGCCGGCGACGACGAGGATGCGCATGCCCGCTTCCTCGAGGGCGTGGTGACGCTCAAATCCGGCGTCCTGCGCATCGCCTGCCTCTACCTGCCCAATGGCAATCCGGTCGGGACCGAGAAATATCCCTACAAGCTCAAATGGATGTCCCGGCTTCTTGAGTATTCGAAGGAGCGCCTCAAGACCGAGGAGCCGCTGATCCTCGCCGGCGACTTCAACGTCATTCCGCATGCCCGCGACGTCTCCAATCCTGCCGCCTGGACTGAGGACGCCCTGTTCAAGGCCGAGACGCGGGAGAGCTTTCAGTCCCTGCTCGGCCTCGGCCTGACCGACGCCTTGCGGGCCGTGACCGACGAGCCGGGGCTCTACACTTTCTGGGATTACCAGGCCGGCGCCTGGCAGAAGAACCAGGGGCTGCGCATCGACCATCTGCTGCTGTCGCCGCAGGCCAGCGATAAGCTCGCCAATGTCGGGATCGACAGCTATGTGCGCGGCTGGGAGAAGCCGTCGGACCACGTTCCAGTATGGGCGGATCTGGATCTCGAGGCGGCGTGACGCCGTCTCCTGGGGATCACTCGCGGCGGCCCTGCACCCATTGTTCCAACATTTGCAGGCACATGGCGCGGTCGTCGTCGGAGGCCTTGGCGAAGGCGCGGTTGTAGCTTTCCTTGATCCAGGTCTCCTCGGCACCGGCACTGTCACGCGCCAGCGTCAGCCACATCAGGCCGCGCGCGGCCTGCCGCGGCAGACGGTCGCCGTTGAACAGCATCTGGCCGAGCAGCGCCTGGGCCTCGTGCTGGCCCTTCTGGGCGGCGAGCCCGAGCCAGCGCGCGCCATAGCGGAAATCCTCGCGCGAGGCGTCCGGCGTCTTCAGGTACAGCCGGGCGAGATCGTACTGGGCATCCGCGTTGCCGAAATAGGAGGCCGCATAGGAGAACATCTCCCGCGCCCGGTCCTGGTCCGGCTTGATCTTCGAGTTCGGGATGCCGCTGAGATAGTAGCGGCCGAGCGCGACGAAGGCATTGGCCACGATCTGCGCCTGCGGCGCCGAGGGGCTGTCCTCGGCATGCGCGTTGGCGATCCGGCTGAAATATTCGAAGGCGCGCACGTCGTCCTGGGCCACGCCGTCGCCATTGGCGTACATGCGGCCGAGCTTCCACTGCGCGATCGGATGGCCGCCCTCGGCGGCATATTGCAGGGCGCTGAGCGAGGTTTCCTGGGTCGCCGGCGGCACCTTGCTGCGCACCGCACCCGCGGCCCCCGGCAAGGTGGTCACGACAGGGATGGTCGCGTCCTTCTGGTTGACCGGCGCGCCGTCGAAGGCGAGCGCCGGCGCGGCCAGAGCACCGGCCCCCAACACAAACGCAACAATGGCACGCCTAGATGTCCGCATAACACTGTTTCTCGTGCGCACCGCCGGGATGGGTGACTGCCCCCCCGACCGCTGGTCCAACCTGCTGAGCATATTTCCAGAGCGCGCCCGTCGTGTGGTTAGTCGCGCGAGCGCTCCATTTGGTCTTGCGCTGGGCAAGCTCCTGGTCGCTCAATTTTACGTTAAGGGTACCGACGTCCGCATCGATCTCGATGATGTCGCCATCCTCGAGCAGCCCGATCGGGCCGCCGATGGCGGCTTCCGGCCCGACATGGCCGATGCAGAAGCCGCGGGTGGCGCCGGAGAAGCGGCCGTCGGTGATGAGCGCGATCTTGCCGCCCATGCCCTGTCCGGTCAGCGCCGCGGTGGTCTGGAGCATTTCCCGCATGCCCGGGCCGCCCTTGGGGCCCTCGTAGCGGATCACGATGACTTCGCCTTCGCGGTAGGTGCGCTTCTGGACCGCCTCGAAAGCATCCTCCTCCCGGTCGAAGCACCTGGCCGGACCGGTAAACTTGAGGTTGGACATTCCCGCGACTTTCACGATCGCACCTTCTGGCGCCAAATTGCCCTTGAGACCCACCACACCGCCGGTGACGGTGATCGGCTTGTCTGCCGGGTGCACCACGTCCTGGTGCGGATTCCACTTCACGCTCTTGAGGTTTTCGGCGATCGTTCGACCGGTGACCGTAATGCAGTCGCCGTGGAGAAATCCGTTGTCGAGCAGCGTCTTCATCAGAAGCGGGATGCCGCCTACTTCAAACATGTCTTTGGCGACATAACGGCCGCCCGGCTTCAAATCCGCGACATAAGGTGTCTTTTTGAAGATTTCGGCGACGTCGAACAGGTCGAACTTGATGCCGCACTCGTGCGCGATCGCCGGCAGGTGCAGCGCAGCATTGGTCGAGCCGCCGGAGGCCGCGACAACGGCGGCGGCGTTCTCCAAAGCCTTGCGGGTGACGATGTCGCGCGGCCGGATGTTTTGGGCGATCAGCTCCATCACCTGCTCGCCCGCGGTCATGCAGAAGGCGTCGCGGATTTCATACGGTGCCGGAGCGCCGGCCGAGTAAGGCAGCGCCAAGCCGATGGCCTCCGAGACGGTCGCCATGGTGTTGGCGGTGAACTGCGCGCCGCAGGCACCTGCCGAGGGACACGCCACGCGCTCGATCTCGTCGAGATCCTCGTCCGACATGGCGCCGACCGAGTGCTTGCCGACGGCTTCGAACATGTCCTGCACGGTGACCTGCTGCCCGCGGAAATTGCCAGGCAGGATCGAGCCGCCATAGATGAAGATCGAGGGCACGTTGAGGCGCACCATCGCCATCATCATGCCCGGCAGCGACTTGTCGCAGCCGGCAAGGCCGACAAGGGCATCATAGGCATGGCCGCGGACGGTCAGCTCGACGGAGTCGGCGATGCATTCGCGCGACGGCAGCGAGGAGCGCATGCCGTCATGGCCCATGGC
>NZ_JBFUES010000331.1:0-7151 GCF_056403875.1 Bradyrhizobium sp. P2_E8 | reverse complement strand
GGCCAAGCGTCTCGCCGCGCCTGATTTCGAAGTGCACGTTCTTCACGGCCGCGACCTCGGTCTGCGAGCTGAACCAGTCGTTGCCCCGATAGGTCTTCGCAAGTCCGCTCGCCGCGCAGGCGATCGGTTCGTCCGCGATCTCGGCCCGGACCGGCGGGGTCCCGCCGGGCACCGCGGCGAGCAGCCGACGCGTATAGGGATGCTGTGGGCGTTCGAGCACGTCCTCCATTGGCCCCTGTTCGACGACGCGGCCCTTCTCCATGACCGCGACGCGGTCGGCGATGTCGGCGACGACGCCGAAATCATGGGTGATGAACAGCACTGCCATGCCGCGCCGCCGCTGAATGTCCCGGATCAGCCGAAGGATCTGCGCCTGCGTCGTGACGTCGAGGGCCGTGGTCGGTTCGTCCGCGACCAGGATCGATGGTTCGAGCGCGAGTGCCATTGCGATCATGGCGCGCTGACGCTGGCCGCCCGACAATTGATGCGGGTAGCTGCGGATGATCCGCTCCAGATCGCGCATGCCGACCTCTTCGAGGAGGGCGCGCAAATGGGCCTGCCGCTCGGTTGGCGTGAGCTGGTCGTGCGCCTCGAACGCTTCCATGATCTGGTCGCCGATCCTGATCACGGGATTGAGCGCCGTCATCGGTTCCTGAAAGATCATCGCGATGCGTCGCCCGCGCAGCGTCCGCCATTCTGCTGCCGGGAGGTTCAGCAGATCGCGTCCCTCAAAGTGAATGGCCCCTGCAACCGGGCGAATGGCCTGGGGCAGCAGGCCCATCACGGCAGCGGCGCAGACCGATTTACCGGAGCCGGATTCGCCGACGACGCAGAGGATCTGCCGCGGATACAGGGCAAGTGAAACGTCCTCGACGGCAGAGGCACGATCCGCGCCGGCGGGCAGCGCCAGCGTCAGCCGCTCGATCGTCAGGATCGCCTCTGCCATCTCGCTCATGCTGTCCGATCCGACATTGCGGTCTTTCTCATCCTGGTCACGCCGCMAGTGCGATGCCGTCCTTGCGATGGTCCGACGCGCCGAAGATGACGCCCCGGGAGGGATCGACGTGCACGGCTTGACAACCTCCAAGCGGTTCGTCCGCCCAGACCACGCGATGACCGCGCGCAATCAAGTCGTCGGCGACAGCCCCGGGAATCGTGGGCTCGAGCGTCAGCGTGCCATCGAACGCAAAGCTGCGCGGCAAGTCCGAAGATTGCTGAATGTCGAGCCCACGATCAAGCAGGCCGCCCAGGATCTGCATATGTCCCGCCGCCTGGTATTGTCCACCCATCACGCCAAAGGCCATGATCGGCTTGCCACGCTGCGCCAGCAGACCCGGAATGATGGTGTGAAAGGGACGCTTTCGCGGCGCAATGGCATTGGGATGTCCTTCGACGAGAGAGAATCCCGAACCCCGGTTGTGCAGCAGTACGCCCGCACGAGGGGCATAGATGCCGCTGCCGAAGGCGGAGAACAGCGAATTGATGAAAGACACCATGTTGCCGTCGCGGTCGGCGATGGCAACATAAGCCGTGTCACGATGAACAGGCATGTCGAAATCAGCCGCTGCGCTGGTGCGCTTCCGGTCGATGGAGGCGCGCATTGCCGTGACCGACGCCTCCGAGAGCAGCGCCTCGACATCGAGCGGACGGAATGCGGGATCGGCGACCAGTGCGTCACGCTGCCGGTAGGCCGTCTTGGTTGCCTCGGCAAGGAGGTGTATGCGATCGGCCTCGCCGAGCGCCGGATTGGCCATGTCGAAGCCGGCAAGGATGCGGGCGATCAGCAGCGCCGCGACGCCCTGTCCGTTGGGCGGGCATTGCAGGATTTGATGATCGCGGTAGTCGGCGCTGATCGGCTCGACGTACTCCGATCGGGCAGTTGCCAGATCTTCAAGCTGCATCACCCCGCCCAGCGCCTTGAGTGTTGTGACGATTTCCTCGGCGACGGCACCTTCGTAAAAGGCGGCGCGTCCCTCGCGTGCGATCCGGCGCAGCGTCGCGCCGAGCGCGGGATGACCGAGCCTGCTGCCAACGGCGGGCGCAGCGCCACCGGGCAGATAGACCGGTGCGCCAGCCTGATGTCGTTCGATGCGATCGCCGTAGCGGGCCCAATCCAGTGCGGCGCGGGGCGTGACCACAAAGCCGGTCTCGGCCGCGCGGATCGCGGGCGCCAGAACCTCGTCGAGGCCTTTTGAACCATGGTCGGCAGAGAGGCGGCACCAGGCATCGACCGCCCCCGGAACCGTGACTGCATGGGGTGAGTAGTCCGGGATCGACGCCAGCCCCCGTTGCCTGAACCAGCCGAGTTCGGCCTTCGCCGGTGCTCGGCCCGAGCCGTTGACGGCGACAGGTTTGCCGGAGGCGGGAGCATAGATCGCAAAACAGTCGCCGCCGATGCCGGTCATATGCGGATCGATGACACCCTGGAGGGCGATCGCGGCAATGGCGGCATCGACCGCATTGCCGCCACCGCGCAGGATCTCGACCGCGGCGAGCGTGACAGCCGGATGAGAGGTCGCGGCCATGCCCCGGTCGCCCACCGCCAGCGAGCGTCCCGGCACCATGAAATCGCGCTGTCCCCAGCTCATGCCCTTCTCCGATTGTTGTTGTGGGGCCGCCTGGTGAGGGCTGCGGCGGCCGGTTCATCGCAAAGGATATCGACGTTGCCGTGCAGGCGGAGCGCCGAGGCAGGACAAGCTGCCGTGATCGGACCCTCGATCGCGGCTGCGATCGCGGCTGCTTTCTCCGCTCCCCTGGCGACAAGGAGGATGCTCCGCGCTTCCAGGATTGTCGCGATGCCCATTGTGATCGCGCGTTCGGGAACCGACGCCGGATCAGGAAAATTGATGGCATTCGCGATGCGGGTTGCTTCGTCGAGTCTGACCTCGCGGGTACGTGAGGCGAAATCCGAGCCAGGCTCATTGAAGCCGATATGGCCGTTGGCGCCGATGCCGAGGATCAGCAGGTCGATGCCGCCGGCCGCCGCAATCTGCGCCTCATAGCGCGCGGCCTCGGCGGCGATGTCGTCGGCCGAACCATCGGGGATCTGTGCCCGACCGGCTTCCATGTCCACATGCCTGAACAGATGCTGCTGCATGTAGGCATGGAAGCTTCCGGGCGATTGGGGTGCGAGGCCCACATATTCATCGAGGTTGAAACTCGACACCGTTCGGAACGAGATGAGGCCGGCGCGGGTCGCGGCGACAAGGCGGGCATAGACCGGCGTCATGGTCGCTCCGGTCGCAAGACCGAGGGTAACAGGCTGCCGATCGTGCAGCCGGGCGATGACATGTGCGGTGGCGCGCTCGGCGAGGGCACTCACATTGCCTGCAACCTCAATTCTCGGCGCGTGCTCCGTCATGCCGCGACATCTGCCGCCGCGGCGGGAAGAGCCAACGGGCCGGCATCCCTGCCGATGCCGAATTGCGAGCGATGCACGAGGTCGATCGCGCTGCCGATCGCGCCGATCAGTGTGGCGCGATTGCCGAGCGCGCTCAGCTCGATACGAACAGGCTCGCGCATGCAGCGTCCCAGATGTTCGTCGATCCGGAGCTTCAATTCGGGCCGTGCGCCGATGCTGCCTCCCAGGATGATGATCTCCGAATCGAGGATGCTGTGCACGGCCAGGATCGCGGTCGTGAGAATCCGGCTGACCTCGTCGATCGTGATCCGTGCCGCTTCCTCGATTTCGAGCCGATCGAAGACATCGCGCACCGTGCTGCCGGGGCCGCCGCCGAGCCCGAGATAGCGTTCGACGATGCCGGCGCTGCCGATGGCGGTTTCCAGGGTACCGAAGCGAAGGCCGCGCGCATCGTAGGGATCGCCCCCAAGCGGCAGGTAGGCGATCTCGCCGGCCGCCCCGCGTGCACCGCGCACGAGATAGCCGTCCGAAAAGATGCCCATGCCGATGCCGGTGCCGACTGCGATGAAAGCGAAACTGCGCGCCCTGCGGCTGTTGCCGCGCCAATGCTCCCCGATTGCCGCGAGATTGACGTCATTCTCGATGGTGATGTCGATCCCGAGCCGTTCGCGCAGCGCGGCCCTCACGTCCAGGCTATCCAGTCCGGGGATATTGGGCGCGATGACGATGCTGCCCGACGCCGGGTCGACCATCCCCGGACTTCCCATCACGCCGCCGCGCAAACGTTGCGCCGATACCGACGCATGCTGAAGCAGCGCATCCTTCATGCGCTCGATCTGTGCGACCACGCCAGCGCCGCCGTCGCTGGATGTCGGTTCGATGCTCTCGGCCACGATCTCTCCGTGCAGATCGGCAAGTGCGATGTGCAGTTTCGTGCCGCCAAGGTCGATGCCCAGCACGAAGGCGGCGTCCGGCCGGAGCGCATAGGTGACGGCGCTTCTCCCCACGCTGCCCTGAATTTGCCCGTCCTCATGGACCCAGCCGTCGCGTTCGAGGTCACGCATCACTTCAGAGATGGTCTGCTTGGACAGGCCCGTGCTGCGGGCGATTTCGGCGCGCGATACCGAGCGGTCACGCAGCAGGCGCTCAACCACGAGGCGAACGGATTGCTGTCGCGCAACGGGCGATGAGGGGGCGTCTTGCATGAGCCTCGATCCAATTAGTCAATTAGTCAACATGTCGAACTAATACATCGCCGCGCTTACAGTAAAGGGGCGCGTTTTGCGGATTTTGCCTGTTAATGAGGCGAGATATTGTAACTTAATTGCATGTCGTAGGGTGATTTGTTCGGGATATTTACAAATTCGATTGGGCGTGCTTGTCTTGCCCTTCCACAGCAGAGCTTTGGACGAAGCCTTGGGACGAAGCCTTGGGACGAAAGGAATTCCGTATGAAGCGGATCGGCACGGCGTTGGCGGCCATTCTGATGATCGCATCGGGCGTTGTCTCGGCGAGTGCCGTGACATTGCGGGTCGGCGTTCAGGACGATCCCGATGCGCTCGACCCGGCGCTCAGCGGCACTTACGCAGGCCGCTTCGTGTTTGCGGCGCTGTGCGACAAGCTCGTCGATATCTCCGCCGATCTCAAGATCGTGCCGCAGCTGGCAGAGGCATGGGAATGGGCCGCGGACGGCAAGTCGATCACCTTTACGCTGCGCAAGAACGTCACGTTCCACGATGGCACCGCGTTCGATGCGGCGGCAGTCAAGTTCAATATCGAGCGCATGAAGACGATGCCGGATTCCAAGCGCAAGGCCGAGCTGGCGCCGATCGCGAGCGTCGAAGCGCTTGCCGCGGACAAGGTGAAGTTCAACCTGTCGGAGCCGTTCGTGCCGCTGCTGGCCAATCTCAGCGATCGTGCGGGCATGATGGTCTCGCCCAAGGCTGCCACGGAGAAAGCCGGGGAATTTGCCGCCGCGCCGGTCTGTGCCGGTCCGTATCAATTTGTCGAGCGCAAGTCGCGCGACCTCATTCGCGTCAAGAAATATCCCGGCTACTGGAACGCTGCACAGGTCGGCTATGACGAGGTCGTCTATTACTACGTTCCCGACTCGACCGTGCGGTTGTCGCGCGTACGGGCGGGCGATCTCGATCTCGCCGAGCGTATCGCGCCGACCGATCTCAAGACCGTGCGCGACGATCCCAACCTCGCCCTGCATTCCGGCAAGGGACTTGCCGTCTCGCATCTGATGTTCAATGTCGGCGCCGGCGCGAAGGCCGATACGCCGCTCGGCAAGAACGCGACGCTACGTCAGGCCTTCGAGCTGGCGATCGATCGCAATGTCATCAATCGCGTTGCCTTCAACGGCGAGTTCCTGGCGGATAACCAGATGATCCCGCCGTCATCTCCGTTCTACGATGGCGCGCGCAAGGCGCCGGCTCGCGACGTTGCCAAGGCCAAGGCAATGATTGCCGCCGCCGGAATGACTCGCGTGCCGGTCGAGCTCCAGTACGAGAATACGGCCGGCGATTCCCGGGTCGCACAGATCATACAGTCGATGGCGGGCGAGGCCGGTTTCGACGTCAAGCTGCTGCCCATGGAAACGACCACTGCCATCGAGCGCTACCTGAACGGCAATTTCGAAGCCTATATCGGCAACTGGAGCGGCCGCGCCGACCCGGACCCGACGCTGGTCGCCTTTTTCAGCTGCACGGGCTCCCAGAACGTCAACAAGTATTGCAACAAGGATCTCGATGCGATCCTGAACCAGGCCCGGGGCGAGGCTGACGAAGCCAAGCGCAAGGCGCTCTACGCCAAAGCGACGGACATTTACCTGACGGCGCTCTCGTCGATCCCCCTCCATCACCCGAACTGGTTCTTTGCGGCCCGCAAATCGGTCGGCGGCATCGTCATGGTGCCGGACGGTCTCTTGCGTCTGGTCGGTGTCAGGCCGGTGAATTGATGCGCAACGCCTCGCGCCCGCCGGCGCGCTTGCCCTGGTGAGGACCAGTCTGCCCGATGAAGACCCTGCTTCTGCGCCGGCTTGCCGTCCTGCTGCCGACCCTGTTGCTGGTGTCGATGATGGTGTTCGGTCTGCAGAAACTGCTGCCCGGCGATCCCGCGCTGGCGCTCGCCGGAGAGGAGCGTAATCCCGAGGTCGTCGAGTATCTTCGGCACAAGTATCGCTTCAACGATCCGATCCCGGTGCAATACGCCGTCTGGCTGAAGGCCCTGGTGCACGGCGACTTCGGCACGTCGGTACGCACCCGATTGCCGATCGGCACCATGCTGGCGGAGAAATTGCCGGTGACCATTGAGCTCGCGATACTCTCGATGCTGGTCGCGCTGCTCGTCGGGTTGCCGATCGGGATCTTCGCGGCGCTGGGGCGCGGGACGCCCTTCGACTACGGTGCCAGTCTGTTCGGGCTTGCCGGACTGTCGATCCCGCATTTCTGGCTGGGGATCATGCTGATCCTTCTGTTCTCGGTGAATCTCGGCTGGCTTCCGGCCGGAGGTTTTGTTCCACCGTCTGAAAGCGTGGGAGGCAACCTGCTTTCGATGCTGATGCCCGCTCTGGTGCTCGGCACGGGCACCGCTGCGATCATGATGCGCCATGTCCGCAGCGCGATGATCGAGGCGATGAAGCAGGACTACGTGCGCACTGCCCGCGCGAAGGGCGTCCGCGAAAGCACCATCGTGCTGCGTCACGCGTTGCCGAACGCGCTGACCCCGGTGGTCACGCTGGGCACGCTGCAATTTGGCGAATTGCTGGCCGGCGCGGTGTTGACGG